>DASPQU010000212.1:0-3799 GCA_035624805.1 Binataceae bacterium (SeqCode)
CAAAAGGCTTTCGACGCTGCCTCAAAGCTTCCGGAACGAGAACAGGAGGAATTTGGCAGATGGGTTCTCGAGGAACTTGCCGCCGAGCGTCGGTGGGACAAGGCGTTTTCTCGCTCGCGCGACCGCCTCGCGAATCTGGCCGAGGTAACGTTGGCAGAACATCGCAAGGGGCGCTCAAAACCCCTTGACCCGCAAGCAATCTGACCTCGAAAACTACCAGACGCTTCCGAGTGGCCTTCGCGGCGCTTCCAGTCGAAACAAGCGTCGGGCGCGAGAGGCTTATACGCTCTTTCAACGAGATCCTGAGCATCCGAGCCTCCGCCTTAAGCGCATCCATCCTTCTCAGCCCATCTACTCGGTGAGAATTACGCGCGTGTATCGAGCGCTCGGAGTCAGAGAAGGAAATCAGATTGTCTGGTTTTGGATCGGTTCACACGCCGACTACGACAAGCTGGTAGGCTAGCTCGCGAGTTGCTTCAGTCCCGCAGCGTACGGTGTGAATACTTTTACGAGGCGCGGCGGCGCTCGAGGGCGAAGCATCGTTCGAACGCAGCGCGCATCGCCTCGCGTCTGCGACGGAGTTCTTCGAGGAGCAGTTCGGACGCGTTTGCGCCTGCATAGCCCATGCGCAACGCAATCGGACGCAGCGCGTCGGGATCGCGCGGAATCGCCCACGCCGCCTGATCGGTTTCGATTCGGAGGCGATTTTCGAGCCGCGCGAGGAATTCGTATCCCTCGGCTAGATCGGCGGCGTCACGCCTGTCGACGAGGCCGTCTTGCCGCAGTTGCGCGAGTAGTTCGCGTGTCGAGCGGACGCGCAGCGCTCGATGGTCGCGGCCGTGCGCCAGCGCTATCATCTGCGCGACGAACTCGGCGTCAACCAGACCGCCGCGTCCCTGCTTGAGATTGAGCCGCGTTTCGTCCTCGATTCCGATCTCGCGCTCCATCCGTTCGCGCATCGCCTTGATCTCTTCAATCTCCAACGCCGTCAGCCCGCGTCCGTAAACAATTTCCTCGCGAGCCTCCTCGAAGCGTCGCTTGAACTCGTCGCTTCCCCACATCGCGCGCGCCCGAACCATAGATTGTCGCTCCCAGACCGCCGCGGCGTGGCGATGGTAATCGCGAAATCCATCGAGCGAGGTGACCAGCGGTCCCTGATTTCCGGAAGGACGCAGTCGAAGATCGATCTTGTACGCATATCCCTCGCGCGTGCGGGTTTCGAGAATCGCGATCAGCTTCTGGGCCACGCGCGACGCGATCTCATGCCCGCGACGATTCGCGCCCTCTCCCTGGTAAATGAAAACCAAATCGAGATCGGAGTTGTACGACATTTCCGCCGCGCCCAGCCGCCCCATCGCGACTACGCAGAGTTCGAATTCAGCGGGAATGTCGATCCGCGCGCCCACAATCTTGAGCGACAACCGCGCTGCCTCAGCGAGCACGATTTCAGCGAGCGCGGTCAACTCCTGTTCCACTTCACGCGCTTCGAGCGCCCCGGCGAGGTCGGCGATCGCGATTCGCAGGAATTCCTGATGGCGAAACGTGCGAATCGCGTCGAGTTGCGATTCGAAATCCGGCGATGCGATCGTCAGCGCGGTCAGCTCGGACTGCATCTCGCGACGATCGCGGCGCGCGCGCGCGAGATCCGAGCGGACGAGAGTGTCGAGCATGTCGGGATGGCGGATGAACAGCGTGGAGAGATATCGACTCGACGCGAAGAGCTTGAGCAGCACGCGGCGCGTGGCGGGATGTTGTTCGAGCAGGGCCAGAAACGACGTGCGTGCGCCAACGGCGCCGATGAACGACGCCAGATTTTGAATCGCAAGATCGGGATCGGGCAGCGCGCTCATTTCTTCGAGCAGCAGCGGACCCAGACGCGTCAGTAATTCGTGTCGGCGCGCGATCGGAGCGGCGTAAGACGGGCCGCGCAAGAGAAAAGCAAGATGGGCAGCGCTTTCTTCCGGCCTGGCGAATCCGAGTGCTTTCAGCGCATCAGGAGCGTCGGCGGTGTCGGCAGCCATCCATGCCGCTTCGGAGCGATGCGATGCGCGGCTGGCTCGTTCGTCGTCGCCGCCCGCAAGCGTATCGCGAAACTGAAACGCCACCAGCTCCCGATTGATTCTCAGGCTGTTGCGAAGGCGAGCGCCCGCGTCGGTATCTTTTCCGAAGCGTAGTCGCGTCGCGAGCGCGCGCATCCCGGCGTCGTCGGCGGGCAGCGCATGCGTCTGACGACTGGCCACGATCTGAAGCTTGTGCTCGACGTCGCGAAGGAACCAGTATGCGTCGGCGAGGTTCTTTGCGCGCGCTGCCGGCAGGTATCCGAACTCGGCGAGGCGGCCCAGCGCTTCGAGCGTACGTTTGGTGCGAAGCCGCGGATCGCGACCCCCATAAATGAGCGTCAACGATTGCACGATGAACTCGAGCTCGCGGATTCCCCCGTAACCGAGCTTGACGTCGCGATCGATCAGGTCGGGCGAGCGCAGCTCGGATTCGATTTGATGTTTCATCGCGCGCAGTTGGCGCAGCGTGTCGAAATCGAGAAAGCGGCGGTAGATGAACGGGCGCAGCTCTTCGAGCATCCGCTCCCCGAGCGAGATCGATCCCGCGACCGGACGCGCGCGAAGCAGCGCCGCTCTTTCCCACGTTTGTCCCAGGCTTTGATAAAATGACAGCGCACCTCCGAACGGCACAACCAGGGGAGAGTTTCGTCCGCCCGGACGCAGCCGCATGTCGATTCGAAAGCATCCCGCGGAAAGAAGCTCGGTAAGTATTGCGCCGATGCGCGACGCGGCCGGTTGCGCTTGCGGAATATCGGGCGCATCGAAGATGTAAACGAGATCGATATCCGAACTCAGATTGAGTTCCTCAGCCCCCAGCTTGCCCATCGCCAGGACGCAGAATTCTCCTGCGCTGCGCGAGCGTTCCCCCGCGATACGGCGAGCGGCGTCGAGTGCGGCGCGAATACATTCGTCGGCAAGACGCGACATCGCCGTCATCGTAGCCTCAACATCAATCGCTCGGCACAAGTCGGCGATGATGATTCGCAGATACATCGCGCGCTTGAATCGCGAGAGCGCGTCGATTGCGCCCGCGCGATCCGCCTTGTTCGGAACGTCGCAATACATCGCGACCAGGAGATCGTCGAGCGTTGCAGTTCGCGCGCTCGCAAAAATTTTCGGCCACTCAATCCCCGACGCGCCGAGCTCCAAGCCGACGGTCTCGGATGCTCCGGCGCAGAAAACAAGGGAGCGCGCTGCGCTCGGATCCGCGAGAATCGAGCGCATCGCGGCGGGATTCTCCTCGGCCAGCTTCAGCATCGAAGCGAGCGCGAGTTGCTCGTCCGCGGCCTCGGACTCGACAAGGCGCAGAATGGACTGCGGTTCCGTGCTGTCGCCGACTCGCGCCGCGATCGTGCTCGCGAGCGCCACCCGCGCGTCGGAGATTCTGTCCCGCCCATCCATCGCGATCAGAATAACAGAGCCCGGACCTCGATGACGCCGTTGGAATACGCAGGAAATCTGTGATGCGGCGCGGCGCGATGCTAATGTCGGCGGCGATCGCGTCAAGGAGACTCGCCAATGATCGTTCTCTACACAACCGAGCGCGACTATCCGTGGGGCACGCTTCGTTCCACGCACGGGAGCAAAACCAAAATCGTGCTTGAAGAAAAGTCGCTCGCGTATCGAATCGAAAATCTGCCGCCCGGAAATTTATGGAAGAAGCCGCCGGAGATGCTCGCGCGTCATCCGCTCGGCAAGGTGCCTTATATCGAGGACGATGGCGTCACGCTTTTCGATTC
>DASPQU010000213.1:0-3427 GCA_035624805.1 Binataceae bacterium (SeqCode)
GCTCGGCGAGGACGGCGCGACACCGCGAGATATCGAACCGCGCGGGATCGATTTCCGTGATCGAACATCCGAGACCAGAAACTATCGCTTCGATCTCTGCGACGCCGCGCGGCGCGATCAATTCGCGCGGAGCAAGGCGAGTGATTTCATCGCGAAGCGCTGCGAGCTTCGCGCTCTGGGTGCAGATGAACTCGCCGGTTGAGACGTCGAGCGCAGAAACCGCACACGTATCAGCGACGGCGATCGAGACGAGGAAGTTCTTCTCCGACGCGGTCAGGACCATCTCCTCGCCTACCGTGCCCGGCGTGATCACGCGAACGATCTGCCGCGGCATCAGCCCGCGTCCCGCTCCATCCTGCGAAGCCTGTTCACAAATTGCGACTTTGTGACCCGCCTTGACCAACTTCGCGATATACGGTTCCACGGCGTGAAACGGAACGCCGCACAACGGGACGCCGTCTTTAGAGCGCGAGGTGAGCTGGATATCGAGCACACGGGCGCCTATCTCCGCGTCCTCGAAGAACATCTCGTAAAAGTCGCCGAGGCGGAAAAAAAGAATTGCGTCAGGGACCTGGCGCTTTACGCTCAGGTACTGTGCGATCATTGGTGTCTGCTTGACGCTCACGGGTGCGGATGAGAATAGCGAGGGCCGACTTCGGGGCAAAGACGTGTCATCTGAAACGGCATTTCGCTTGAAACGGGATTTCGCTCTCGTCGCCGAGCGGGCGAGAACCGGCGCGCGAGAATCTCTGCAAATGTTTCACGTGAAACGTTGCCATCCAGCATACAGCTTCACGAAGAAAAAGCGAAAGCTTCTCGATAAGTCAGGCTACTTTCTCTACTAAATGTAGATGACATAATGTGTATAAACGTGCCACTGCATCCATTAGCGACTGCTTTCATTCTATACGAGATAAAGCTATAAGAAGGAGCCAAGAGTCTCAAATTGGCGATCGAAGCGCGTCTCCAATGCCTGACGAAAAGGATATCGACATCCTCGATTTGGTTGTTCCGCCGCGTCCCCGCGCGCGCGCAAAGACGAATCGCGAACCGGTCGACCTCGAAGCGGCCACACCCGAGGCGCTGGCCCAAGCCGTCGAACCCCCGCGTCGGACGCATCCCGCGGCGAGCCGAACGCCGGTCAGCTTCGAGGCTTCGACAACCTCGGAACGTCTGGAAGTCCGTCCGATCGGAACCACGTTGGGGCTCAAGGAACTCGCCGCGCTTCATCGCAAAACCTGGAGCAATCTGAACGTGCAGGAAAAGCGCGTCCACATGCTGCTGTGGCCGCTCGCACTGCACTTCGGTCTTTATCAGATCAAGCCGGGGCAGGAGCGTAAACGGCCTCCGCTGATCGGAGCGTTCTGGGCTCGATGCCTGGCCGATGCGCCGCTCACTTTGGGTCATCTCTATCCGGCGCAAATTTTCAAGGGGATGATGGCGTCCGACGTATGGGAATTCGGCGGGATGGTTATCGACGTCACTTATCAGGGCAAGGGCCTGGTGAAGAAGCTGTCCGACACCGCGCGCATCTTCCTGTTCTCGCGCCGTCCCAAGTTGCTGATCACGAATCCGATTGAACCGCTCGTCGAGATGTACAAGCAGTTCGGGATGAAAACGATCGGCAACGCGCCCGTCGAGCATCCGCATGCCTACAACGTCAAAGTATGGCTGATGTACGGCCGCTTCGACGAACTCTCCCGACCTTACTACATGTAATCGCGCGTCGACGGTGATCGTCGGCGCATCACCCTCGGGTTGCCCGAATCCTTCCTGATGATTAGCTTCGACACATGCTGTCGGGAGTGACGACAAGATGCCCGCGCTGACGCGTACCGGGATTGCGCGCGAGATTGCGACGGCAGGGCTGCTCATCGCGTCGTATCCGCTTGATGAGATCGCGCGGCGTGCGGAGAGGCTCTTCGACTGGGGTGACGAGACGGTCGTCCTTGCGCACGGACTTGGCGGCAGCCGCGCGAATTTCCTGGCGTTCGCCGCGTATGTGCGGATGGCGGGATTCGGACGGATCGAGTTCTTCGAGTATCCGCGATGGCAATCCGTCGCGGATTCCGCATCGATGCTCAGCGAGATGGTTGGACGCGTATCGCCGGGTCGCGCAGTTCACATTGTTGGACACAGCCTCGGCGGAACGATCGCGCGACGATTTGCGACGAGCGCTCCGCACAAGGTTCGCTCGCTGGTGACGATCGGATCGCCGTATTCCATCAACAATTCCAATTCGCGCGAACTTGCGATTTTCGGCGAAGAGGACCCGATCGTGCCGCCACCGCCCGAGCAGTTCCGCGCCAATATGTTCAAACGCGCGGAGGTGCTGCCCGCAACCGGCCACCTTGCGATTCTCTACCATCCCCAGACCCTGCGTCTGACCGCCACCGAGCTGCGGCTTAATCGGTACTGATTGGCGGCTCGCGCCGGTCGCGACGAGAATCGGATGGATATCGGCGGCGAGGGGCATTCGGCGATAATCCTCGCGGGCGGTCGCGGCGCGCGAATGGGCGCGCCGAAGGCAACGGTCGCATTTGCGGGAACCCCGATGCTCATGCGTGTGATCCAACGCCTCGCCGATGATTTCGACGAGGTCATCGTTGTCGCCGCGCCTGAGGAGCTTCAGCCGCTGGGCGAGCTTTCAGATCGCGTTAGCGTGCTGCGCGATCCGATTGCGTACGAGGGGCCTGTTCCCGCGCTGCAGCGCGGACTCGCGGCGGCATCGAGCGAAATCGCCTTCGTATGTTCGTGCGATCTTCCGCTGATCGATCCCGACATCGCGGCGACCATTTGCGAATTGGTCGGCGAGAGCGACGCTGCGATTCCGGAAATACGCGGCGAGCTTCAGCCGCTTCATGCGGCGTACAGAACGGTGCGATGCGCCGAGGCGCTCGCCGCGATGATGACGATCGGTGAGAAGCGACTGTGCGAGATCGTCAACTATATCGATGCCGCGATCATCCCGGACGAAGCGTTTCGCGACGTCGACCCCGACTTGCGATCGTTTCTCAACGTCAACACGCCCGAGGACCTCGCGCGCGCATTGAAGCTCGCCACCCGCGAGCAGTAGGGCGCGGAAATCATTTCTTAGGCTCCCACCTCAGGATGGGGTGGCGGGCAGCTTCGGCTTCGTCCACTCGCTTTAGGCGCAACGTCTGCGGCGCGTTCTTGACGATCTCAGGATTCGAGAGTGCGTCGGCGTAGATAGCTTCCATCGCGTCGACGAATCGATCCATCGTCTCGAGGCTCTCGGTCTCGGTCGGCTCGATCATCAGCGCACCGGGCACTACGAGCGGGAAATAGATCGTCGGCGGATGAACTCCGTAATCGAGCAGCCGCTTTGCGATCTCAAGCGTGCTGACGCCCGTGCGCTTTTCAAGGTCGTGCGTGAGAACGCATTCATGCATGGAAGGCTCCGCCG
>DASPQU010000214.1:0-6280 GCA_035624805.1 Binataceae bacterium (SeqCode)
GACGTTGAGGTTTCCCGGCAAACGCTCGGTGGGATGACCGTTTAGATAAAGCTCGTCGAGATGCTCGAACAAGCCCGCCTGCAGGCGCTGACGAAGATCAAGGACGCTGCGGCTGTCTTCCGTCATCTCCGCCTGCGCAATCTCGCAGGCCTTGCCGAATCCGACGATACCGGGAACGTTGAGTGTCCCCGATCGCATCCCGCGCTCATGGCCGCCGCCGTCAATTATCGGCGAAAGCCTGACGCGCGGACCCTTCGAGCGAATCCAAAGAGCTCCGATTCCCTTGGGACCGTACAGCTTGTGCGCAGTCATCGAGAGCAGATCGATCCCGTCGGAGTCCACGTTCACGGGAACCTTGCCGATCGCCTGCACCGCGTCGCAATGGAATACGACACCCTTTTCGCGCGTGATCTTGCCGATCTCGCGAATCGGATGAATCGTGCCGATCTCGTTGTTTGCATACATGATCGTCACGAGAACGGTCTTGTCCGTGATCGCTTTGCGGACGTCCTCGGGATCGACCATCCCGTACTTGTCGACCTTCAGATACGTAACGGTCGCACGTCCCTGGCGCTCGAGCGCGCGGCAGCTGTCGAGGACAGCCTTATGTTCCGTTACGCAGGTGACGACGTGGCTTCCCTTATCCTTGTAGAACTCGACGACGCCCTTGATCGCGAGGTTGTCCGATTCGGTAGCGCCGCTGGTGAAGATGATTTCCTTGGATTTTCCGCCGATCAGTTCCGCAAGCTGAACCCGCGCCTTGTCGACGGCCTCCTCAGCTTCCCAACCAAAACTATGGTTTCGGCTGGCGGCATTGCCGTACTTCTCCGTGAAATAAGGGAGCATCGCCTCGACCACGCGGGGATCAACCCGCGTAGTAGCGTGATTGTCCATATAGATCGGCAACTTAACCATCGCTCGTCACGAACCCTTCACTCCACAATAATTGTGGACCTGATAGGTCTAGTATAGCCATCCTGCGTGTCCTGTCAAACGATCCAGAATAGCGGACTCAAAAGGTCTAGTAATTGGAATTCTGATGTATTGTCAAGGGAAATCATGGCCGTTTGACCGATTGGTTTGGAGCGAGCGGCTACTTCTGTGAAGGCTTCAGGATTAGCATCCGTTCTTCGTTGTAATCCTCGAAGCCGAATTTATGCCAGGCGGCTGATCCGAGCCAATCGCGATGGAGCACTCCGAGCGTGATGACGTTGATGTCCTTTTCTCGGAACCAGGCCATCGCATTCGCCAACATCGGTCGCATCACGCCCCTGCCCCGCCAGGCGGCTTCGATAAACGCTTGATCGATATACCCGGCTACGCGCGGCAGCACGCCCGGACGCTGGCGGCGTAGATGCAGCCATAGATACCCGACCAGATTCCCGTCTCCCATGTCTGCGACCCAGACGGCATGATGGTCGCGCGCGAGCACGACTTTGAGCCATTCGGAGGCGTTTCTGATACTGTCCCAATCGTAGCGGGCGCGTTCGTCGATCGATTCATGATAGGCCGCGATTGCGGCAACCAATCGCGCGAGTTCCGGGATGTCAGCCGACTCGGCCCGGCGTATTTCGGGATACGTCCGCATCGCTTACGGCGCGAACGGACCTCGATTCGCATCGTTGAACGCGATTTCGAAAATCCGCCGCTCGCCGCGAATCGATTTGAGCGCGTTCTCACGCGTCATCTCGAAATCGCGAGCAAACCACGGCCCGAGGCGATCGATAATCGACGAGGAATCGTCGGAATTGGCATCCGCCGCCAGCAGGTCGTTCGCGATTCGGGCGCGCAGCACGATTTTTTCGATGCCGTCGGCGCGTTCCATCGCGATCGTGGCGACGACCGCGTCGGCTTGGCGCTCGATCGGCGCCGCTATCGCGATCTTGTAATCACCGCGGCTGGTCTTGATGGTCATCGGATGTCAGCGCATCGCGATGCGCCGCCGTCGCGAAGCAAAATTCCGCTCAGGTCGAGGCCGTGGCGGCGCGCACGTGAACCCGGCTTTCCCAGAACAACACTACCGGGCCCGCAATATAAATCGACGAGTACGTTCCCGTGATAAAGCCCACAAGCAACGTGAATGCTGACGGGCGCAGGATCGGACCGCCCAGCGCGAGCAGCGCAATCAGCACCGTTATTGCGGTTCCCGAAGTCAGGATGGTGCGCGACAGCGTTTCATTGATCGCACGATTCATCACGCTGGCGAGGCTCTCGCGCCGGCGCTTGGAGGCGTCCTCGCGAATTCGGTCCGAAACGATGATCGTGTCGTGAACGGAGTAGCCGATGACCGTGAGGAGCGCCGCGAGAGTCGTCAGATCGAATTGCAACTGGCTGACGACGAGCGCGCCGACGACGACCAGAACGTCGTGGACGAGCGCGATCACCGCGCCGCTGCCGAAACTCCAGCTTACCCGGCGGAACTGCCAGGCGATGAACACCCCCATAAAGATCGTGGCGAAGACCAGCGCGCCGATCGCGTCGCGCTTGAGATCCTTGCTGACCTTCGCGCCGACCGTCTCGACGCGCATCACCTTGCCGACGTTCGGCCCGTAGGATTTGCTCAGCGCCTCTTCGATTTTCGTCGAAAGGCTGGCGATATTCTTCACCGACTCGAAGCGCACCAGAAATTCGCGCCCCACCGTTCCAAAATCCTGGACGGTGATTTCACCGACGTCGAGAGAGGAGAGTGCGCGGCGAATTTCGTCGCCGCTGGTCTGCTTCTCGAACTTGAGCTGAACGACGCTGCCGCCGGAGAAATCGACCCCGTAGTTGAGGCCGACGGTGAACAGCAGGATGATCGCGGCGAGATTGATCAGCGTCGAGAGGCCGACGAAGAAATGACGCTTGCCGACGAAATCCAGATCGATGTCCGGACGAATTAGCTGCAGTGACACGGTCTGACTTCAGTCCTCCCCCGATTCGAATCCGTGCACGTCAGGCCGATGCGCGCTTGCGCGAACTTGCGCGCGACGAGCCCGCCGCGGCTGCGCGTGCTTCGGCGGCGGCTGCGTGCGAGCGTACCTTGGTGCACTTGGAGCAAAGGTTTTGCAGGTTGCCGGCGTCTTCGGTCAAGCCGTCATCGAGGGAATGGCAGACAGCGCGACAATCGAAGCAGATGAAATAGATTCCTTCGATCATCTTGTTGATGCGCTCGCGGTTGAGGATGCGGCCGCGAAGCTTTTCGATACGGATGCCGAGAAGTTCGGTGTACTGGCGTTTTATCTTGCGTCTGCCGGCTTCGTCTTTGGGAAGATCGGCATCTTCCTCGGTCTCGTCGCTCAGGTCTTCGAAGCTGGCGTATTTGTCGCGCTTGGAGGTCTTGCTCGGTTTGCGTGTCCGTGGAGCCATCGCCGTACCGATACCCTAACGAAGTCTGCCGACGTAGCCGCAGGCCTTTTCGCACACCAGATAGAAACCCTTGCGGCCGAAGCCCGCGAATAGCGTCACTTTGCTCTCGGCGTTGCAGTTGGGGCAGTAATGCTTGTGCTGGACTTCGCCCGGGTTCTTTTCAGCGGTTTTTGCCTTCTTTTCCGCCATTTCCTGTCACTTCCATTTTCGATATCGCAGGCGCGTGCGCAAATTCAGACCGACCGGAGCATCGCGCGCGACGATTTCGAAGAAATTGAGCTGCTTAATATCTATAACACGAAAGGGCCCGGCCTTCGATGTCATCGCGGGGCCGAGCGTATCCGGCAAGCGTAACGATGCCCGTATGTATCAGTCAATAGCTGCCGCAAGGTTGGTGGCGGGTCAGTTTGAAATCACTTCCCATTGTTCGAAACGGTGCGTCGGCGCCGCACCTGTGCGATAATGGATATGGTTCAGTCAGTTAACGATTGGGGGCAACGCTGCGGTGAATAGAGCTAGAGTCGGCTGGCCGGTTCGCTTGGGAGTACTCGCGCTCGCTCTAGTCTTTCTTACTCTCCTCCCAAGAAACGCGATAACGATCGGGCTTGTCGTGAAGAGCGTCTTGGTTATGGCGGTCTTTCTGGGATGGGAGTACTTGACTCGTCGCGCCGATAGGAAAGATTCAGACTGACCCTCTACCGGAAAGTTGCGTGCGCGCGCAGATATGTTTAAGCCTGATCAATCTTGGATTCTCATTTCAAAGAGGGCGACGCGGTCCTGTTTATCGATCGCAAGGGACGCCGCTATCTGAAGACGCTCCAGCGCGGACAGAAGATCCTCATCCGCGGCGAGCTTAATCCCGACGACCTGATCGGACGCGAGGAAGGATCGCGCATCAAATTGTCCAAGGGCGAAGCTTTCCTCGTTCTTCGCCCTACCTATGCAGACCTGATTCCGCAACTGCCGCGAGCCGCGCAAGTCATTTATCCGAAGGATACCGGGCCGCTCCTGATTTGGGGCGACGTGTTCCCCGGCGCGCGAGTGATCGAGGCGGGAACGGGAGCGGGCGCATTCACGATCGCGCTGCTGCGCGCCGTCGGGCCCTCCGGCTCGCTCACCTCATACGAGATTCGCGAAGATTTCGCCGCCAAGGCGCGTCGCAACGTCGCGACGTTTTTTGGCGACGCGCCGAACTGGACGATCAAGCTTGGCGACATCTACGAAGGCGCCGAGGAGAGCGGGATCGATCGGATGTTCCTCGATCTGCCGGAGCCGTGGCGCGCGATCGATAGCGCGTCGCGAGCGTTGCGTCCGGGCGGCGTGCTCGTGTGTTACGTCCCGACTACACTGCAATTGAAGGACACCTGTGAGGCGCTCCAGCAATCGCCACATTTCGGCCAGATTGAATCGTTCGAGACGATGCTTCGTCATTGGCAGGTGAAGGGAATGAGCGTGCGTCCTGTCTTTCGGATGGTGGCTCATTCCGCATTCATAATCGTGTCGCGCCGCTTATCTGACGCGCACGACGGGGCTCTCGAACCGGCGTTTATCGCGGCGCCGACCGAGGAGGACGAAGACGCGACACCGCCGGACGACGCGCGGTGAGTTTTTTTCCCTTCCGCAATCTGTAGCGGGTGAAGCGTCTGTTTATCCCTGCCCCCGCGCTTAGTTCGGGGGGGGAAGGCTGGGAAGGGGGTCGGGAACGATTTGCCTTCATACATAGTTCCCAACATCAGAGCCGATGCGTTCAACCGATCGCATGAATCGCAGGAGATTCATCGCTGGGACGGGTTCCACAATCATAATCGGCGGACTGTTCGGGTCCGCCGCGATCGCACGCGCCGCGATCCAGCACGCGATCGAGTTCGGCGGCCCCACGCCGAATAGCGATTTCTACATCACATCGTTCGGACGCACGCCCAGCGTCGACGCGAATACGTGGCGTCTCAAAATTTCCGGCCTCGTCTCGAATCGCCTCGAACTCACATACGATCAGATTCGCGCGTTCGCACCGGTGCACGAGCGCTTGACGCTTGAGTGCATCTCGAATCCGCCCGACGGCGACGCGATCAGCAACGCCGATTGGGTCGGCGCTCCCCTCAAGCCGATTCTCGACAAGGCGCGGCTGAGTCCGAAAGCGATTTACGTCGCGATGCGCGGGGCGGACGGATATCACACGGGCGTCCCCATCGACGAAATCCTCCGCAGCGAAAATTTCCTGCCCTACGAAATGAACGGAGAAGCGCTGCCAGCGGCGCACGGCTATCCTGTGCGGATTTTCATTCCGGGAAAATACGGGATGAAGCAGCCGAAATGGATCACCGAAATCGAATTCGCGGACCACGAAATTCCCGGCTACTGGGAGGTCCGCGGATGGAGTAAATCGGCGTGGCGCAAAGTCAATTCGGGATTCTTCCAGCCGCGTCCCGCACGCGGATTCGGATCGTTTCTCTCCGGTTCGACCGGCGGTGCAAGCGCGCACAGCCCGGTCGATATCTGGGGATGGGCGCTGGCGGGACCGTCGGGAATCAAGCGCGTAGAAATGTCAACCGATCACGGCGACAGCTGGCGCGAGGCTGAAATCGTCGACAATCGATCGCCCTATGTCTGGACGGTCTGGAAATATCACTTCGCCGCTCCTCACATCGGCTCGTACGCGATCAGAGTCCGCGCAACCAACGGCAGCGGCGTCACGCAACCCGTCAACGATCCGCAAAGCGGAAATGGAATGAGCGGCCAGCCGAAGATGGATTTGGCGATACGGCCGTGATCCGAGCGCATATACGCTCAGAGTTTCGAGAGGATTGGTCCGCCAACACCACTCGTCATACTGAGAGTTTGTGAAGAAATTGGATTTTCGAAGCTCGCCACGCCATTGTGCTGACTTGGCCTTTGCAGAACCTCGCCCGGACAGGGAGAGGTCGGAGCAATT
>DASPQU010000215.1:0-2228 GCA_035624805.1 Binataceae bacterium (SeqCode)
TTTACGGCCCTCCAGTAACAGGAGGTCCGTATGCTTATCGCGTGAACCCATACCCTTACGGCGCGTATCCGTATGGGACCGCGCCGAATCCGTATCCGCCGAATCCTTACGGGTATGGTTATCCTCCACCGCCTGGCTATCCTGCCTATCCGGCGCCAAATCCCCCGTGGTGGCGTCGATTCTTTCCGTAATATCCCGCCTTGCGCCGTCTCGCCGGGGCGGGTACTTATACTGGGTTCAATCGCAAGCAAACCTCAAAACAGTTGTTAAATTGATAAAGTATGCAGATTCCAGCCACTCAGCTCAGGCCCGGAATGGTCCTCGAGTACAACAAAGACCTATGGCGCGTGATGACCATCACGCACATCACGCCCGGAAACTGGCGCGGGATGGTGCAGACCAAGCTGCGCAACGTCAAGACGGGAACGCAGACTGAAAACCGCTTCCGCTCGGAAGACAAGGTCGAGCGCGTCATCCTCAGCCAGTCGAGGATGCAGTTCCTGTATCAGGACGGCGACGACTATCACTTCATGAACACCGAGACTTTCGATCAAATCACGATTCCGCACGAATTGATCGAGGATGTCGCCGGTTTCCTGACGCCGAACATGGAAGTCGAGGTCGAGTTTTACGAGACCACGCCGCTCAACGTGACGCTTCCAAAGACGGTGAATCTGAAGGTCGTTCAGACCGATCCTGGAATGAAAAACGCCGCCGTGACGAACACCCTCAAACCCGCAACGCTCGAAACCGGATTGGTCGTGCAGGTGCCGCATTTCGTCGCGGAAGGTGAAGTGATCACGATCAACACCGAGACCAAGGGGTACATGGCGCGCGCGAAATAAACGCCGCGTCGAAAGAAGCGCGCGTGTCGACGATGAATCGCGCGCCCCGAAATCCGAACCGTTCCCTCTCCGCAGCCGCGTCGATTCGCGCGGCTGCGGATATTTTTATCGTCCATACGCAGCCCGGATTCGAATCGATCGCATGGAACGAAATCGAGACGCGAATCCCCGGCTCTCGTCTGATCGCGACGCGCGTCACTCCCGATCGCGCCGGCATGGCGATCTTCGAGACGCCGCATCCCGAGCGACTGCTGTCGATGCGATGTGCCGAGGACATTTTTATGCTTCTCGCTCATCGCCGCGACCTCGCTCACAGCCGCGACATCCTGGAAAGCGTTCGTGCCGCGATGCGCAGCGCCCCGAATATAGACTCGGCGCTCGCGCTGCGCGCCCGCCTGGTCAAAGGAACCCGCGCGGGACGGCGACTCGGCTTCAAGGTGATCGCGCGGCTTTCCGGACGTCACGAATTTCGCCGCATCGATTTCAAGCGCGCGATCGAAACGGCGGTCCGCGAGCGTGGCGATCATTCATGGCGTCTCGCCGACGATGATGCCGACGTCGAAGTCTGGGCGACGATGATCGGCAACGAGTTGATGCTCGCGATGCGGCTGAGCGATGACCGGATGCGGCAGCGCGAATATAAAATCGCGCATCTCCCCGGTTCGCTTCGGCCGTCGGTTGCGGCGGCGATGGTGTGGCTTTCCGATCCGCTTGACGACGACGTTTTTCTCGATCCGATGTGCGGCGTGGGAACGGTTCTTATCGAGCGCGCGCATATGGGGCGCTACGCGATGCTACTGGGCGGCGACAGCGACGACGAGGCGCTCGCCGCAGCGCGCGAGAATCTCGGGCCGCGCTACAAGCCAATCGAAATCAGGAGATGGGACGCGGTGGCGCTCGGGCTCGACAACTCAAGCGTCAGCAGGATCGTGACGAACATGCCATGGGGAATCAGGCACGGCACGCATTCGGATAATCGCCGGCTGTATCCGCGCCTGCTAGAGGAATTCAATCGCGTGCTCAAACCGCAAGGCAGCATGGTTCTGCTTACTGCGGAGACGCAGTTGATGCGCGATCTCGGGCGTCGAAAGATATTCCGTCCCGCGCGGGTTATCCCGGTCTCCGTGCTCGGCGTCCCAGCCTGCGTTTACGTGTGCGATCGTCAGAACCGGCGCGCGAAAGACAGTTGACCGATCACGCGCGCTCGGTGGATGCTTGCGACATCGCGAAGTAAGCCTGCCCAAATTCCGCGATCTCGG
This sequence comes from Binataceae bacterium (SeqCode), assembly GCA_035624805.1. GTDB lineage: Bacteria > Desulfobacterota > Binatia > Binatales > Binataceae > DASPQU01. Next base: position 2,105 of record DASPQU010000215.1, read on the forward strand.
AGGAATCGAAAATGGCCGGAGCAATCGATCATCTGATGATCAACGCGAACAGCTATGAGAAAGCGGTCAAGTTCTATTCGTGGCTGATGCCGAAAATCGGCTACCCGAAATCAGAAACATACAA
>DASPQU010000216.1:0-2775 GCA_035624805.1 Binataceae bacterium (SeqCode)
CGATCATCGCCGGGCGCACGCTGCCTTCCGTGCGCATCACTTTCTCCGGCGCGGCCAGCGCGAGGATGAAGAGCGTGAGGCCGACAGCGCGCATAAGAGGCGCCCCGAGCCTCGCGAACGATCGCAGACGCACGGCGGCCCAGAAAAAAACGACGCAGGGCGCAACGAGCAGCCACAGCGCGCCCGGATGCGCGAAGCTCAGGTTGCGAAGCAATTCTGCGTTCACGGGTCGTTCAGGCCTCCAGCGCCGCCGTGCGACGCCGATAGACGAACATCGCTTCGGCGATGAGCAACGCAAGCACGACCGCGAGGAGCCAGGCGTTAAGAGGTATCTTGTCCAAGAAGGCAGACTGCGCGCGCGGGCCCGAGGCCGCTTCGACCCGCAGTGGCGCGATATCTTCGAGATCGGACACGGTGAGGTCGCCGAGGTTGATCGCGCGTGGCGTGCTCGCGCCGCGAGAGTCGATCAGTTCGTAAACGCCTTGCGCGCCGACATCGCGGAACAGGGTTCCCGGCGTGACGGCGATTCGGACGCCCGCCGGTGTGACGACGGTCTTGATTCCGGCGGGGACCAACCACGGTTGCCCGGTGCGATATCCCGCCGAATTCTCTCCAACGCCGGCAAGATAGCCCAGGGAGTTCAGCGTCAGAATCGACATCGGAAGATTACGCCGCCCGAGATACGGAAACGGATTGAAGCCCAGCGCGAGAAATCGATGGCCCTGACGCTCGCCGCGCATCATCAGCGAGCCGCCGTTTCCGTCGACAACCGAGGCCATCCAGGGATGCGTCGCGAAGACCTCGCCCGCGCGGATCTCGAGCAGGCGGAAATTGACCGAGTCAGTTAGCGGATCGGCCGCGCTCCATCGCGCGATTTGCACCGGCGAAACTTGCGCGACGGTGAAACCGAATAACGGATCGCCCGGTGGCGGCATCACCAGGAGCGTGTTGACGGGCGGCAAATCGTGTGGAATCGCATACTGGAATATCGCCAGGTCAATTCCCTGTAGATCCGTCGGCATGAAGGCGTCGGGCGTGCGAGTCGTGACGGCTACATCGGGAATCGAGGCTAGCCCGTCGGCATCGGCGGGCTGGGGACTCACGAACAGAATAGAAGTTTTCTTGATAGAACCCGCTGTCGCGTAAGCGACGTTGTCAAGCGCAAACGCATCATGCTCGCCGAGCTCCGCGCGAAAAATCTTCGCCGGACTCAGTGACGGAAACTCGACAAGCCCGGTCTCGCCCGGCCCGAGCGATGTTTTCGCGGTACCCAAACGATGATCGTCGCCGCTTATCGTGATCGTCAGATCGCGAGGCTTGGTGCTGAAGTTCGCGACCGTGATTCGCGCGTGAAGCGCCTCCGCTCCGAACGACTCGCGACTCAGCGTGAACGAACCGATCGCGTAGTTCTCGACCGGATCGCCAACGGTAATCGCGGTGACTCGCGACGGCGCGCCTGAAGCAAGCGGACACTCGCTCGCGAAAATCACTTTGGTGAAACGCGTTCCGCTCGAGAGATCCGTCAACAAGTTGAGAAGCGTCGCGACGTTGTTGGGCGCGTCGGTCGGCTTGGCCGACGCGATCGCCGCGCGCGCCTCATCGAGCGTCGTCGAATGCTCGCCCACCTGATGCGGTCGCGGCGAGGTGAGATAGAGTACGACCGAACTGTTGGCATCCTGATTCGCGAGCATCGCGTCGGTTTCCTTCTGCGCCTTGGCGAATCGCGTGACACCTTCAGGCAGCGTCGCCTGCATCGCCGCCGAATTGTCCAATACGACCGCGATTGGATTGCTCGCACGCGACAAGTACGGGACGCCGATCGCGAGCGCGGCGAGAATAAGCGCGGCGGCTTCGAGGAAGAAGGTCCAGTCCAGTCGCGGCCATCGCCCGAAATGCTCGCGTCGCATTGCGTGAATCGCGCGAAACGCGATCACGCTCGATACCGTCACGCGCGACGGCCGCTCTCGGGCGAAGTAGGGCAGGACGAGAACCGGCACGATCGCCAGCAACCAGAGCGCCCCGGGGTAAAGCAGACCCATCGATTCGCTCTCCGTCAGGAGAGACCTGCGCCAGTCCGAAGTGAAGGAAGTCCTCGCCCCGTTGGGGAGAGGACGGCGCGAAGCGCCCGGTGAGGGTCAGTCCTCAGCGCGTCGCGAGCTGCGACGCGCGATTCAAGTAATCGCGCGCGACAGATGCGCGCTGGATAAGGACCCTCACCCACGGCAACAAATTGCCCCGACCTTTTTTCACAGATTTTCGCGCACTCCGTCGTCGTGCGGTTCGCTGAAGGCTCCACGTCTGTCTTTCGACGGGGTCTCGCTTGATCCGGGAGAGGCTCTGCAAAGGCGGGCTGGGTGGAGAATCTCATTCCAGCGGTGTGCGCCTTAAAGAATTCGTGCGACACGTTCAGTGCACCAACCCGAGATCGGTGACGGCCTTGACGAAGAAATCCTGAAAACCCTGGCCGGTCGTATACAGCACGTAATGCATTCCGCGCTTGAGGCAGAACGCCTTGACCTCGCGCGAGAGTCGCATCAGGGTGCGTTTGTATTCCTCGCGTTCGCGGTCGCCGATCGAAACGCGCAATTTCTCGCCGCTTTCCGAATCGACGACTTCGAGATTGCCGGCAAGTCCCTCGCCCGCGACTTCGCGTCCGCCCAGCACCTGCACCGCGGTCACGTCCATCGTTGCAGCAGTGAACAGTCCCAGACCGCGTGTGATGTGATTCGGCATCATCAGGAAATCCGAGATGATGAACGCCTTGCCTGCGCGCCG
>DASPQU010000217.1:0-3276 GCA_035624805.1 Binataceae bacterium (SeqCode)
GAGGAAAGCGAGGCCGAACTCAAGGCGCGGATCACTGACGAGCTGGATTCCCTTCGCGAGCATCTCTTCAAGCGCTAATCGTCGCAATCAGAGCGGGGTGCTGCGCGACCGCAACGTTTCCGAGCTTAACCTCGTCCTATCCTTTTGCAATTCCGATTATCATCGGCGCCGGCGTCGATAACGGCGACAATATGCTCTATAGATGACGCGAGGGACGTCATACGGGGGAACTCATCTTGACCAAAGCAGTCGGCAAACAAGTAACCATTTCCTCCATGACAACCATCGCGGGCTTCGCAGCGCCCCCGGCCACTAATCGCGGAATCTCAAGCTTCTCCGATCGCAAGGCAATCTTGCTGGGCGGCCGACTTCGAACAATTGCGACGGGGAGCCTCGGCGTGTTTGTGATCGCGATGGTTGGCGCGTTTGTATTCGCGACTCGCGTCGATGCGGCGCAGGCGAATCGCGCGAAGGCCGAAGCTCTTGTGCAGCAGGCCGAACAGTTGGTCGCCCAGGCGCATCAAGCGGAGCCGTTGGATACGGACAAGGTCAAGGCTGCGATGGTCAAGTTGCGTGAAGCCATCGCGGCAGATCCGCGCGACGACAGCGCATACATCGATTTGGGCTTCTGTTACGGCTTGTTGAGAGAGCCTGAGAGCGCCGTCGAAATGTATCGCAAGGCGACGACGCTGAATCCGTCGCCCGCAAATTTCAAGGAACTGGCGGATATCTACCTGCGCACGGGCGATTACGAAAACGCACTGATGGCTGCGAACGCCGGGCTGCAAAAGGACTCGTGCAACGCACCGCTTTTGAACGCGAAGGGGATGGCGCTGCACTACCTGATGCGGTTTGACGAAACGCGAGAGGCGCTTAAGAAAGCGGTTGCCTGCGATCCTTCATTCGAGGTCGCACGACGCAATCTTGAAGCGGTCGACGCCGACGCCGTCAAGGCGACATCCAAGGCGAAGCACTAACGATGGACGGCCATCATGTCGCCAAATAGCAGTCTAGTGCGCGTTGCCTTCGCGAACTGATTTCACCACCAGATACGGAAATGTCGGATCGAACACATAGCCGTTGATCTCGAGCGGCTTGCCGGCATCCGCGGCCTTGATGATTCGGTCGCGGGTGAAATCGTCGGCGATCACCTCGACCCGCTTGGTCAGCAGCGAATGGTATAGGTCGCGCGCGTAGTCCTCGTTCGTGCCGAACGCGAGTTCCGCGCTTCGCATGTCTACCGCGAGAACCATCTGGATGTCCTGGTTGTCGACGTGCAGGCGCATCGTGCGTCCGTCAGTCGAGGCATCGCCCGGCGACTTCAGATGTCCGTCCACGGTAAGCGTCATGTCGCGGAAACGCTGCGGTGAGGTGATGTTGGTCGGTGCAAAAAAGTTCGCGCCGGGACCACCGCTCGCGCCCGGACCGGCACCAATTCCCGCCCCCGGTGCGCCGAATGCGCTCGCCCGCCCGGCGGCCGCCAGGGTAAGGATCGCAGTCGCCAGCGCTGCGATCTGAAAGCGAATTTTCATGACGGAACCTCCCAGCTTGGGGGCCCGGACTGTCAGCCTCCGGTTATGGGGCGCTCAGGTTCTCCCGTGCAGTAGGCGCATCGGCACATGTCGCGAAGCTGCCGCGTCGTATAAAGCGTCTCGTGGCCATCGGCCCATCCGAAGAAAACGGCGTGCTCTCCAAGCCGCGTGAATTGTCGCAGCCGCTTGCTGGCTTCGGGCAATTCGCCCTCAAGCTTCCCTTTGCACGCTTCACACATGCACCATCGGCGCATGCTGTCGAGGGGAAGAATGCTGTCGTGACCATCAGCCCATTGGACGCCGACGGCATAGCGGCCCACTTCGTGAACGGAGCGGATGCGAGGTGATTTTGTGTTCAGGTGCGCCATTTGTGATCGCATTATAAGCCACAGCGCGCTGTTACGGGAGCAGCTTTTTCGCAAGGGGAACGCAATCGCGAGATTGTCCGCGTGGCGGCGGGAGCATTAGAATTTCGCGGACAAGGAGTCGTCGGTGGCGGGCAACAAGGCGGTTTTGTTGATTTCGTGTCTCGATCAGCGCGGCATTATCGCGCGCGTTTCGAATCATCTCTTCCGAAACGATTGCAACATTGTCACGTCAGACCAACATACCGACGATGTAGACGGGCACTTCTTCTGGCGCATCGCGCTCGACAGCGGACGCCTGAGTATCGACGAGCTGCGCGCCGAGCTGAACGGATCGCTCGAAGCGCTCCTTCCGGGGCTTGAGTTGAAATGGCAGCTCGTCGATGCAGCGCGGCGTGATCGCGTCGTGTTGATGGTGTTGAAGCTTCCGCACTGCATGATCGATCTGCTCGCCCGCCACCATGAGGGCGAACTCGACGGCGATATCGTCGGCGTCGTCGCGAATCATCCGGATCTCGGTGTCCTGGTCAAGCCTTTCAACGTGCCCTTCTTCGTCATCCCGATTACTCGCGAGACCAAGGCGCAGGCGGAAGGCGAACTCCTCAAACGCATGAGCGAACTGCGCGCTGATACCGTCGTGCTCGCGCGATACATGCAGGTGCTGTCGGGAGATTTTCTGCGCGCATGGGGCAAGCCGATCGTGAATATTCATCACAGCTTTCTGCCCGCGTTCGCCGGCGCGCGGCCTTATAAGCAGGCCCACGATCGCGGCGTTAAGCTGACCGGAGCAACGGCGCATTATGTTACCGAGGAGCTCGACGCCGGACCGATTATCGCGCAGGCAACGATTCCGGTGACGCATCGAGACAACGTCGCGGAGCTGGCACGCAAGGGCAAGGACGTCGAGGTTACGGTTCTGGCGCAGGCGGTGCGTGCGCATTTGCAGCATCGTGTGCTGCTGCACGGAAATCGGACGGTGGTCTTTTAGAAATCCGCAGGCAGGAACTGCGACCGCGAGACCCGGGAACTTTTGAGCGAAATCGCGAGCCGGCGATCGCGAGTACCTTTCCGTCGGTTTCACAGAGCGCTCTTGGGCACGTGATGAAATTGCAGACTCAGGTCGGGATCGTTGGGGCCGGACCAGCCGGGCTGATGCTGGCGCATCTTCTCAATCTCGAAGGCATCGAGTCCGTCGTGATCGAGAATCGCAGCCGCGACTACGTTCAGGAGCGGGTTCGCGCGGGCGTGCTTGAACAAGGGACGGTCGACCTGATGATACGCACAGGGGTCGGCGAACGGCTGTTGCGCCAGGGATTGGTCCACAAGGGGATCGAAATCCGCTTCAACGGCGAGGGACATCGAATCGATCTGCACGCACT
>DASPQU010000218.1:0-3451 GCA_035624805.1 Binataceae bacterium (SeqCode)
CGGCTTGAGGATCGGGCGAGGGATCATGGCCAACAAACCGAACGTGGAAAATCGATGGTGGGTTGAAACCGTCGTCAAGCGCCCGAAGAAGGTGAAATCGGAAGTCGATATGCCCCAGCTTCCGATCGCAATGAGCTTTTACCAGGTCGCGCGAGATTACGATCAGGATCGCGCCAAGGACGACCTGACCGACAACAACCTGCGTATCGCCCGCGCCGCGGATACTCAGCCCGGTCAGTGGGTGCACGTGCCGATGACCGACGACCACTTCCCGCCGCATCTGGTGAAGCGAATCAAGGACGAGTTCCGACTGCCTCGCGAGGCGCGCGGCATCGTCATCGATCACGGCCAGTTGGTGCGGCTGCTTGTCTGCGGTCCCGAGATCGAAGATTGGATGATCGACATCACGCTCGCGGATGAGCCGTCGGTGGATGTCTACGTGTGGAGCACGATGTATCGCGAGCGCCTGTTTCGCCGCGCCGACGACGCGCTCAGGCAGGCGCGTCGATGGGCGATCGATCTGCTGAAGTTCCCGCCCCCTCGCGACGAACCGTTCCGCGGCTCGCTGCTTTAGACCTCGTCCGCAAGCATCGCTGCGTCCGGGATTCCTCGCGCGCTGTTCCGGACCGCCGTGGTGTCTCGCATTCCAGTCATCGACTCGGACGCTCTTTTCGAATCCGGCATTACACGCGGGAATGACAGAGAAAGAGCCGAGCAGCCCTTCTCATTATGTGGGGCACGGGTCCCCCGAACTTACAACCGACAACGGAAACGGCCAAACAGACGTGAAGACACGGGAAGGCAGGCCTCTTTTCCGTCATTCCCGCGCGTGGTGTCTGCTTCGAGCGACACACTCAAGTCGCCAGCCGCAAGACGAGACACGCGGGCCTGAAACAGCGCGCGAGGAATCCCGGACGCAGCGGTATTTTCGCTTACTCGTTCGGTTTCGATGCTGTAGAACCGACCCCGCCGGAGGTACCAGTCCTTGCCGATTGTTGCGGACTCAATCCAATCACGCGCGCAGGAGCGTATTCCGGTCCTGCGGTGCCCACGTACTTGACGCTATCCATCGCGGCCAACTCCTCGACCTTATCGATCGGGATTCGTGCGTGAATCAGGCCGTCGTTCGTCGACGCATTCGTGACCGAGCCGCCGATCGACGTAATTTTCTCCAACACCGCATCCTGCGAGGTCGCCTTGATTTCAACACCCGTCTTGCCGGATGCATCGATCGAGACGCCGCCGATGTTCATCGCCATCCGCGCCGAACCACTGTCGTGAGGCGTCGCGCGATAAGTCCTCGAGGCGGCCAGAAGCGGAAAATTGATCTTTTCCTGCGTGGCGCCAAGAGGGCCTGAAAGCTCCGGCGGACGCGCTACCATCTGAACGGGCGTCGGAGCAGGATTCGGCTGGCCGGCTTCCTCCGTCCCCGGAGGCGTTGTCCCCGTATCCGGCGCGGCTGGCTGCGTCGTCGCCTCGTCAGTCCCGTTCGGCTGTCCGGGAGGATACGCCTGGTTGGGAGGATAAGGCGCATATCCGGGCGCCGTCGGCGCGCTCATATCTGCGCCGCCGGGGTTAGAGTTACTCGCAGACGGCGACGTCGGATAGCCGTTTCCCGCTTGGACGGGAGGATGCAGCAACTCCGGCGGAATCGAAGGCGCCTGCACGGGAGGCGGAGCGCCCGGCACGTAGTTCGGCGGAGCAGGAGGGACATAGTTCGGCGGAGGTCCGGGCGGCATGGTAAAGCCCGGTGGCAATGGCGCAGGCGTATCCTGCGCCCGAGCAATACTCCACGCAAAAGGAACCATTGCCCCAGCTACTGAAAGGCCAAACCTAAAGGCGAACAAAAGACGAATAGACGCCGACCGCACCCTGCTCATTTGGGTTCGTTTGGTAATTTCGCCTTTGCAGACCGAAAACTCCAACTGCTCGGATGGCTGCCTATTTGGGTTCGTTTGGTAATTTTCGCGAGCAGCGCTGAACCCTGACCGCCGGCGGGGATGCCTATTTGGGTTCGTTTGGCCAATTTTGGATGTTAATCGCATGACCATATGGCCGCTCCCTCGCCGCCATCGCTGACGATCATTGCAGAGAAGACCCCGCGCGCGAAGCGCTCAACAGCGAAGGCAATCGTTACTTTGAAAACTCCACCGTTGCCGTTCCCGTCACCAGACGTTCGGCCTCTTCGTTTTCGATCCAGACGTCGATCTCGCACTGGCGGGTTTCCGGATATGAATGCGTAACGAAGCCCTGGATGGTCAGCGTATGGTCCGGCTGCACGGGAACGCGATAGGTCGTGCTGAGCCGCGTCAGGCGCGCGCTGCTGCCGGCGATCCAATCGGTAACCACCTTCGACAGGAGGCCGAGGCTCATGTTGCCGGGAAGGATCATCCCGGGAAGGCCCTCTTTTTTCGCGCCCTCGTCGTCGGTGAAGCGCGGCGCATCGAGTCCGCAGGCGCGCGCATACTTTCGCGTCTGATCCTTGCTGACAAAGATGTGCTCCGGACCGATCGCGGTTCCAATCTGAACTTCGTCAAACGTCATGGCTGAAGAGTCCGTCAATTCCGGTTCATGAAGCGATGGTCGATATGGGCGACGACCTCGCCGCGCTGATTCTTGAGCGTCGACCGAATCACGACGAACACCATCGTGCCCGTGCGCCCCGTCTTCTCGTAAATTTCCTTGACCGAAGAATTCAGCGTCACACTGTCGCCCGGACGCAGCGGCGCGACGAATTCCACGTCCTTGCCCGCGTCCATCCCGCCGCGCCCGAAGCGCGGGATATTCTGAAAAAAGTGGCGTCCATTGCGAAACGTGATCGCGAATGAAGGCGGCGCGACAAGCTCTCCGTGAGGTCCTTTCTTGGCTCCCTCATCGTCGGTATAGAGCGGATTAGTCTCGCCGAGCGCTTCGCAGAACTTCGCTATCATCTCGCGCGTGACGGAAACCGGTTCGGTTATCTCGAAAACTCTGCCAATCAGTGCGGGATCGAACTCGACCACGGGTTATCTCGCCTCGACCGGAACCGCACGCGCCACGGGCGCGCGCTTGGGCCGGAAATCTACCGCTTCGTAATTCCATCCTTAAGCTCGCGCACGAGATCCTCGATGCTGCGGATATCGGCCTCGAAGCGTGTCGCGCAAAGTCCGATGAGGCTCACAAGGTGGCTGTCGGAGCCGCCGGTCGCCTTGTACCCGAACTTGTGAATCAGTTCTTCGCTGCGTTCGTTCTCGCCCTTGCGCGATCCGCCATTGAGCATCTCGACTGCAACGACATTTTCGAGGGCGGGCTTTCGTGCGTAATGCTCAAACAGCCCGACGTTGGGACGACCGGGATGGCACGGCACGACGATACCGCCCATGGCGGCGACCTCGCTGATCAACTCCTGCGCGGGCAGCCGCACGTTGGCGAAATCGAAGCGGCCAGTGATTTCGTCATTGACGCCAAAGAC
>DASPQU010000219.1:0-5730 GCA_035624805.1 Binataceae bacterium (SeqCode)
TCGCTATCGAAGGCGCAGGCCGCCAATTGCTGCCCTTCACTCAAGACTGAGAAGTCGCCCAGGCGAGCGTCGAAGTCCCCGCCTAGTTGAATAGTGATCGCTGGCCCGGTTGGGAATTTATAGCCGGGACAGGAAGTAATCGGACTTGGCCATTCGTTGCGAATTGAGCTGACCGCGAGCGGGACCGACGATTTGTCAGGTGGGAACAATATCGGCCGTGGCGTCACGAAGTCATGCCGTGCCCTCTGCGAACCCGCCTGCACATTAAGAGCCGCCGCACAAAACTGACTTTGGCACGATTCTCCATACCCGACCGTGCTCAGGTTGGGATTCAAAAGAGGACCGCGATGAAAAGGCGCCTCGATCCATCCGTTTATTGCCCAGTCGGCGGGAGGGTCTCCGATGAACATCGCCTGATTAACATTGCTCTGACTCGCGGCAATTCGACCTTCCGGGCTGAAGCCGGGAGCCGCTGGCGCTTCATCATGCATGCCAGCGCCCATGGTCAGTCTGCCGTGGTTCATAACGAGATAATCGGCGTGTTTGCGATCGTCTCTGCTCAGCCTTTCGCTTTCGCTGACGGGCCTCAGGTCAGCCATCGCGCGATAGCTGTTGAGCGCCCCGAGCCACGTTGAGAAGACCTGTTTCGGCGCTGCCTCTTTCCAAATCTCGTTGAGTTTGGTCACCGCCGGAGTGGGCGAAGGTATCGATGCCGCGAGATATTGATTTATTTCGGATCCGTCGTGCTCGGTGGCTGATGATTCTCGATTCGAATCGGAATTCGGCGCTTTTGTTGGCGTCGGCGCCGTCGTCGCGGTAGGCGCGCGTTTGATTTTAGGCAGATATGCGCGCGGGGATGCTGCCGCTGTCGGACGAGGCGTCGGGGCGCGCGTCGGCGAAGCTGTGGGCGCCGTGGTGGGCGTCGGCGCAGGCGCGGGCACGGCGGAGGGCAAGGTCGTGGGTCGTATTGGCTCCGTGGCGCCCGGATTCGACGCGGACTTTGAAGGAACGTCCGCAGTCTGCTCCAAGTTCCACCAGTTGCTGGCAAAAAGGCTCAGCAGAAACCCGACCGCTACCAGGATAATCCCGCCGAAAGCGAGTTTCACAGCCCTGGCGATATTTGAACCCGCAATCGCTTCGACCCTAAACGGCGCGGCGCGGCCCATACGTATGATGTCCCCGGCAGCGATTGAGCTGCGGCGGACGCGCTTGCCCTTGATCCAAGTACCATTGGTGGAGCGCAGATCGCGAATGATGTAGCGGCCGAAAATCGTGCGACGAATCTCAGCGTGGCGCCGCGATACGCTTTCGTCCTTGACGACAACGTCGTTGCTCGCGTCGCTGCCGATTTTCGCGAGGCGCGCTACGCGGTATTCGCGTCCATACGCGCCGTCGATCGCCTTCAGTAGCAGCAGAACCGCTTCCCCCCAGGCGTCGCAGAAATAGACGCCGAAATCGAAGCTGACTTGTACTCTTCGGGTTAAACAGGTGCAATCATTTGGTGGAATTACTGCCGACTGAAAAAGACCATTCGTACTGCTTGTCGTTTGCCGTGACTGATACTTGATAGGGTGCGCCGGGAATAAGAGGGATTCTCGGAACGATTACGATCGCGCCCGATTCGCGCATCGCGTTACTCATCAGCGCGGATTGCGGCCCGCCTTCTTTCGCATACCCGTCGGCGTCGACGCCGCACGATTCGATGTCCTCGCCGTCGCGCTTGAGCGCATAGCTGACCAACCGCGCGTCGATTCCGGGACCGAGCTGAAGCGTGATCGGAAGTCCGACCGGCATCGTGTAGCCCTCGCACGCGGAGGCGGGATTCGGCCATTCCGCCTGCAACGACACCATCGAGGGCGACACTTCGGCATGCTCGGATGGAAATTCGATCGGATGCTCCAGCGGCACAGCGTGGCGGCGTCTTTCGACGCCACTCAAAACGTTAAGCGCTGCGGCGCAATAGTTGTTTTCGCATAGCTCGGCGTATCCGACCCGCTTGAGCAGCGGACTCAGGATTCGCATCCGATGGAACGGGCCTTCCATCCAGTCGTCGACGGCCCACGACGGCGAGACGGGCGCCGCGCTTCCCCATACCTCGTCGATATTGCTGTTCTCGGCAGCGAGTTTGCCTTCGGGCGTCGCGTTCGGATCGTCGGCGACTTCGGTATGGACCTCGCCGCCGGGACTTATGTGGCCGGCATACTTGTGGATGAGATAGGCAACGTGCTTGGAATCGCCCTCGCTCATCGTCGAGTCTTCCGCAACCGGCGCAAGCTTCGCCGCTCCGCGATATCTGTTGACGGCGGCAAGCCATGGCGGCTCGGGTTGGGTCATGCTTTCCGAGATCGGCGATTCCTCTACAACTGGCGCTGTAGTTTCGAGAACCACCGGCGCGGGGCTTGGCGCGATTTTCGGTGAATTCAACCTCGGCTCGGGTTTTGGCGCATAGCGATCGATGGCGATTATCGTAAGGAAGAAGCCCGCTACGCCCGCGACAGCGAGCATCGCAGCCAGTCGACCGATTCGAACGATCACCCCACGTTGCTTTCTCGCGATTCGAAGCCGCGCGGCGCCAATGCGCAGATCAACACCTGCTTCGATCGTTGTCCGACGTTGGACGCGCGCACCGTTTACGTAGGTGCCGTTGGTTGAGTCGAGATCAGTTAGCGAGAGCTTCCCGAACAGGTTGCGATGAATTACCGCGTGTCGGCGCGATACGGTGGTATCGTCGATTACAACGTCATTTTCGGGATCGCTGCCGATCGACATCCGTTTGCGGATTGGATATTCGCGCCAGTCCGATTGACCCGAAATGACCCGCAGGGCGAAACGACCGCGCGGTCTCGTCGATCGATTCGTGTTCGAGCTGCTCTTGTCCGTTTGCGAAAAACTCCCGGACAACTCCTAACGAAGGAGGGTCAGCGGCACAATCCTGCTTGGGCGTTCCCTCAACGCCCAACAGGACCGTTGGGAGATCCAGCGAGCAACTCCATCAGGTGAGATTCCAGTACTGGCCGACGCCCTGGCGCGCTTTTTCGATTATCGGAATTGCGCGATCCCCGCCGTCGCCCAAACTCTCGATCTTCTCGTCCGCTTCGTATCCGAATTCCTCCAGGACGCTCCTGCTGGAATTCGCAAGGGCCTGAAGATCGTATCCCCCCTCGAGAACAGCGACGGTTTTCGCGCCGCAACATTCCGCGGCGAGCCGTCTTATCCGGCGCGTCATCTGGGCGAAGCCGGCTTCGGTAACCAGCATCGCACCGAGGGGATCGAGGTAGTGGCAGTCGAAACCGGCGGAGATGAGGATGAACTCGGGTTTGAACGCGCGCCCTATAGGCATGATGAGATCGTCGAATATCCGCAGGTATTCCGGGTCGCCGAACCCCGCCGGTATCGGCGCATTGATCGTGTATCCGAGTCCCTCGCCTGCTCCTCGCTCGCTGAGCGATCCGGTGCCCGGATAAAACGGATACTGATGCATCGAAGCGTAGAGGAGCTCCGGCGTATCGTAGAACATCGCCTGCGTGCCGTTGCCGTGATGGAGGTCCCAATCGATGATCATCACGCGTTTGATGTTGCGGTGGTTGATAAGCCATTGCGCTCCGATCGCGATGTTGTTGAAGAAACAAAATCCCATCGCGCGATTCGGAAGCGCGTGATGCCCTGGCGGGCGCACCATCGCAAATGAATTTTCGGCAGCGCCATCGGCGACTGCTTCAATCGCGGTCAAAACCGCGCCGGCTGCCAGCGTCGCCGTGGCAAACGAATCGCGCGAAGAGCGCGTATCCGCGTCGAATACGAAACGATCCATTGTGGCCGTGTCGGCGACGGCGGCTATATAATTCTGGTCGTGACAGAGCGCGATTTCTTCCAGCGTGGCTGGCCGCGGCAGATGAGTCACCATCCCAGGGCGCGAGAAACCGTCGAGCATGTCGATCATAGCGGAGATGCGTTCCGGGCGTTCAGGATGCGACTTGCCGGGAAAATGGCGGGTGAAGCTGCGGTCGATAACGACCACCGTCTTATGCATCGTTGACACTCCGAAAGGCAATCGAGAAGATGGGTACCAAGGCGTGTCGCGTGTGATTACAGCCGCCATTGCCGCGTGAGTTTGGAAAATTGGGCATATTTGAAATTATAATTCTTCTCGCCGTCGCGTTGATCGTCGTCGGTCCCGAACGATTACCCGAAGTGCTGAAAGTAGTGGGTAAAGTTCTCCGCGAGTTACGCGCCGCAAGCAACACGGTCCTCAGAGAGATTACCGAGGCGGTCGACGAACCACGCCGCACGCTCAAAGATCTCGATCCGTTTCGGCCGGAGGACAAGCCCGGCGATCCTCCTCGGCAACCCTAGCTGTCAGCCGGTCTTGTGGCCAGCCCAGAGCTTCCATCGACGAGCCCCGAGCTCCCCCATCTCGAACCGCCCGTCGAGGCCGCCGAAAACGGCCTCGAAGAGAGCCGGATGCCGGTGCTCGAGCATCTGCGCGAGCTCCGGATTCGCCTGATTCGATCGGTCCTGGCGCTGACGGTCGGCTTTATCATTGCCTATTTTATCGCCGATCAACTTTTCAATGCTCTCACGTGGCCAATTCGCGACGTTTCGCACGGCAAAGTTTTGTTGATCGGCACGGGTGTCGGCGAGGCGTTCTTTACCAAGATTAAGGTCGCGCTCATCGCCGGATTGTTCATCGCCAGTCCGGCCGTTTTTTACGAAATCTGGAAATTCATCGCGCCGGGGCTGTATACGCGAGAACGCCGGATGGCCCTGCCGTTTATTGTCTTCGCCACGATATTCTTTGCAGCGGGCGGATACTTCTGCTGGGCAGTGGTTTTCAAAATCGGATACGCGTTTTTCCTGAGCGAGTACTCCAGTATCGGAATTACGCCTACGATCCGCATCAGCGAATATCTGGCGTTTTCGGCCAAGCTGATGCTCGCGTTCGCCGTCACTTTCGAAATGCCGATTTTCGCCTTCTTCCTGACGCGCCTGGGGATGATTGATCACACGATGATGCTGCGGCAGTTCCGCTATGCGATCCTCGGTATCTTTGTCGTGTCGGCTGCGCTTACGCCGCCCGATATGGTTTCGCAGTTCCTGCTGGCAATCCCACTACTTCTGCTCTATGCGCTCAGCATCGGAGTGTCGTACATATTCCGGGAGAAGAAGAGCATGGAAGTTGCCCAGGACGCCGCGTCTTGAGCAGTCCTTCGCCGGACACGAAAATAGGGGGCGTCTTCGGATGGCAACACTCCAGGAACAGCCGCGCGCGTCTGGCGCTCCGGGTATCGCGCCGCGGTGGACGCGCAGCGCCAAGGATATCGTCGGGACCGCGTACTCAGCGTCAAGCCGGGTATGGTTCACGGCATCCAAGGGCGTGCTCAACGAGATCTATTCCCCGACGATCGATTCTCCGCAGGTCCGTGATCTCCAGTTTCTCGTTAGCGATGGCGAAACATTTTTCCACGAAGAGCGGCGCAACATGTCGACGGAAACGACTTATCTCGGCGAGTGCGGCCTCGGCGCGCGCGTGATTTGCAACGCGCCCGACGGACGCTATCGCCTCATCAAGGAGGTCATCTCGGATCCGCACGCGCCGACCGTGCTGATCGACGTGCGATTTGAAGGCGATCACGATTTTCTGTCGAAACTGCATCTCTATGTGTTGCTCGCGCCTCATCTCAAGGTCGGAGGATGGGGCAACAACGGCAATGCAGCCACGATAGCGGGACA
>DASPQU010000220.1:0-15828 GCA_035624805.1 Binataceae bacterium (SeqCode)
AACGACCACGCGCGCTCACGATTCCCACGGTTACCGAGTGGTCGAAGCCGAACGGGTTTCCGATCGCCATCACCCATTGCCCGACTTTGACTTTGTCGGAATCCCCCAGCGGCGCTACAGGCAAATCATGCTTGGCTTTTATCTGGAGAAGCGCGACGTCGCTCTTCTCATCGCGTCCCACCAGCCTTGCCGGATACTGATGCCCGTCCTGCGTCGCGACGGTTATCTTGCTGGAATCCGAAACCACGTGATCGTTGGTGAGCACGTAGCCGTCCTTGCTGATGATGAATCCGGAACCGAGGCTCTTCGCGTGCGGCCCGTAGCCCTCGAAGGGGGTGCCGCGATGCGGATGCGGATCGTCGACATCGCCGCCACCCGATGACTCTTCCGAATTTTCGCTGGAGATATTGACCACCGCCGGACTAAGCCGCGCCGCCAAATCGACGAAATCGGGGAGGTTCTGCGCTTTCGCGATGTGCCCGCCGTCGGGCTGCTCCGTCCAGAAGCGACCGTTGTCAGCCGCTGTGGCGATGCTGTTAGCCGCAGTGAAGGGCAGCGAAGCCGCCAATATCGAGAACGAGGCTAAGAGCGCGAACCTGCGCATGCAAATAAGTCTAACAAACTTCTCAGCGCGATTGACCGCGGGCCTTCTCGACGTATTTCATCCGCAGATCGAAGAGCACGGCTTCCATCAGGGCCTGTTCGTCCGCATCGAGATTGCCGCGCGTCTTGTCGCGCAGGATTCCCAAAATGTCAATCAACTGTTGAGCGCCATGCAGATCGTGCGCAGGCTCGCCGGTCGCGGGATGAGGCATCTCACCGAGCAACGCCAGAGCTTCGGTCGAGAGCCCGACGATGAACGCGGCGAAGGTGACCTCGGGCTCCGCGCCTGCCCCGTGATGATGCTGCGGTCCTGGCGACCCCAAATGCGGTTCGGCAGCCGGCTCTTCGGAAGGCCTCGGAGAATCGGCCTGCGGGTTGGCAGCGCTTGATTTTACTTCTTCCTGATTTTCGGCTTTTGCCTCGCCCTCGGACGAGAAGCGGCGTCGGTCCTGGACTTTAAAGCCTTTGCTCTCTTTTTCCTCTTCGGACATTCCGGTCTCCCTCAGGCTGCTCGTCCGGAGGCCATCGCTTCAAGCCGTCGGATGCGTTCTTCGATCGGTGGATGGGTCGAAAACAGGCGCTGGAAACCCTCAGCGCTGAGTGGATTTACGATGAACATATGCGCCGTCGCGGGGCTTGCGTCGAGCGGGATACGCTCGTTCGCACTTTCGAGCTTGCGCAGCGCGTTCGCCAACGACATCGGATTATGAACCAGCTTCGCCCCGCTCGCGTCGGCCTGATATTCGCGCGTTCGCGAGATCGCGAGCTGCACGAGCGACGCCGCCAAGGGCGCAACGATGGCTGCGACGATCAACCCGACGATTCCGCCGCGCTCGTCTTCGTCGCGTCCACCCAAGCCGCCGAAAATCGCCCCCCATCGCAGCATCGATGCGAGCATCATGATCGCGCCAGCGAGCGTCGCCGCGATCGAGCTGGTCAGGATGTCGCGATTGATCACGTGCGATAACTCGTGTCCGAGCACGCCCTTGAGTTCGTCGCGCGAGCACATCCTCATAATTCCCCGCGTCACCGCTACGGCCGCGTTGTTAGGATTGCGTCCGGTTGCGAAGGCGTTGGGAGTGTCGGAATCGATCAGGTAAAGGCGCGGCATCGGAATGCCCGCCGAATGCGATAGCTCCTGGACGATCGAAAACAGCTCCGGCGCTGTCGATGCATCCAGTGGCTGCGCTCCGTAGCTCGCGAGAACGATCCTGTCCGAAAACCAGTAGCTGCCGAAGTTCATCACCGCCGCGAACACGAATGCGATTTCAGCGCCGCGCGTGCCGCCCGCCATCGTGCCGATTCCGATCAAAATTGCGGTGAGAACGCCGAGGAGAATGGTAGTCTTGAGAAAGCTGGTCATCAGAGGTTACCTGCCGGTGCGCGTCGATTTAGACGCTTGCGTGGCGCTTTCCATTCGACGACAGCGCCGACAAGTCTGAAACCTACGCTCCGCCATTTTCACAGTCAACGTAACCATCGTTCGCCTGCGTGTCGCGTACTCTTTCAGCGTGAAGCATTCTTTTCAGCGACTATCTCATCAATAAGTACGGCTACTTCGGCGGGTTCGATGCGATCCATCGGCTCGCGATGGATCACTGCTACTGCCGCGCCGAGCGGCGCCCATCGACGAGGATCGGTTGGTCCGAAAAGCACGATCCCGCGCGCTCCCGCCGCTGCGGCCAGATGCGATACCCCCGAATCGACGCCAATGAAGGCGTCTGCCACCCGCGCTATCGCGGCGACGGTGCCCAACGGAATATCTTTGATTACCCGGTAACCCGACGCTCGCAGCCGGGATTCGATCGCGATTTCAGCAGGCCCAAGCACGAAAACCGGCTCCACGTGTCGCTCATATATCGAATTGGCGAGAGCGATAAATCGCTCGGTTCCCCAGTTCTTCTTGGCGCTCCCGCTGCCGGGAAAAATCACGACGAAACGTCTGACATCCGCGGTCGCGTGTTGCGCGCTTGCTACATCTTCTGCAAGCAATTCGAAGCGCGTGGCGACCGGAACCATGCTGCCTGCGACTTCTTCGACGTACGCATCCGAGACGTGGCCGGCACCCTCCGGACGGAATCGATAGAAGGTCGCGATCGCCGGCGCGGACAACTCGATCATGTTTTTGCGAAATTGTGAATTCTCGAAAGCAAAGAACGAATGAATGTGCGCAAACTGCCCGAAGAAACCCCGCGCACGCTCGATACAGCCCGCATCGTCTGAAAACAACGCGGCAAGTTCCGGCCGGTCGATCGAATGCCCTCGCGCGATACCCATCCGTCCGACCGCTAATCGTGCCAGCTCCTCTCGCGCCATCAGCTCGATTTCCGCATCGCCATGGCTCTTACGAATCACAGCCAGCGCCGGTCCGACGCATACGAGATCGCCGAGAGCGCCCGGAAATATTACGAGAATTCGCTGCAAGGACTATTGCTCAAGGCATCCGGCCCAGTCCGTTTTGAACGATTCGAAAATGAGCTTTCAGGATTCGCAAAACCACCTCTGCAAAAGCTAAGATTCCATTATGCCCGCCAGCGTTGCCAAATCGCCCCTGGACTTGATCGGCCGCACTCCTGTCCTGCGCCTGAATCGGATGGTCGGAGCGAACGACGCCGAGGTATGGGCCAAGCTGGAGAATTATAACCCCGGCGGCAGCGTCAAGGATCGCATCTGCCTTGCGATGATCGAGGCTGCCGAAAAATCCGGAAGACTGCGCCCCGGCGATACGATCGTCGAGCCAACGTCGGGAAATACCGGAATCGGGCTGGCGCTGGTCGCAGCCGTTAAGGGGTATCGGCTCGTCCTGACGATGCCCGACACTATGAGCGAGGAGCGTCGCTCGCTGCTGTCGGCCTACGGGGCGGAACTCGTGCTCACGCCCGACACGCGCGGGATGCATGCGGCGATTGAGAAGGCCGAAGAGCTTGCCCGCGACAATCCGCGCTTCTTCATGCCGCAGCAATTCAGCAATCCCGCGAATCCCGACGTTCATTATCGAACCACCGGCCCGGAGATCGTCGAGCAGTTGCCGCAAATCGACGCCTTCGTCGCTGGCGTCGGCACCGGCGGGACAATCACCGGCGTTGGACGCTGCCTGCGCGAGCGTCTCAAGAACAGAGTCCTGATTGTCGCCGTCGAGCCGCAGAACTCGCCCGTTCTTTCCGGCGGCGAGCCCGGATTTCACAAAATCCAGGGAATCGGCGCTGGATTCATTCCCAAGACTCTCGACACCACGATCTACGACGAGATTCAAACCGTAAGCGACGATGAGGCCGCACAATTCGCCCGCCGGCTCGCCCGCGAAGAGGGCATCCTCGTCGGTATCTCGTCGGGCGCGAACTGCTGCGCGGGATTGCGTGTGGCGAAGCGGCTGGGGCGCGGCAAGATCATCGTGGTCGTTTTTTGCGATACGGGAGAGCGTTATCTTACGACGGACTTGTTCCGCCAGGCGCAGGGAATCTGAAACCGGTTTTGGCTTCGCACGTCATCCTGAGACATTGTGAGAAAATCGATATCTGCGAAGTGGCGCTGTAAATCGTCATCTTGAACGGAGGTTGCTGGAGTGAAGGATCTCGCGCGGTCCTCCGCGCGTAAGTCAACGATTCCTGCAATTCCCATCGCGGACCGCAAAAGAAGCGGCCGCGAGATCCTTCGCGAACGGCTCGCGCTGCTCGCCTGCTCAGGATGACTGATCTAAATTCCTTCGTGGAATGGTGACCATGGACGCCCTCAACGCAAAGCTCGATGCGCTGCGCTCGATTTTCGCGCCGATGACGAGCGTTATCATCGCCTTCTCGGGAGGCGTGGATTCGACGTTCGTCCTCAAGGTCGCGCACGAGGTTCTCGGCGATCGCGTGCTCGCACTCACGACAACGTCGCCGACGATGCCCGATGACGATCGGCGCTCGGCGCTCGAAATGGCGCAACTGATGGGCGCGCGCCATCTGGTGGTGGAATCCAACGAGCTTGAAGTTCCCGGCTACGCTGCAAATCCGATCAATCGATGCTACCTGTGCAAGAGCAATCTGTTCACGGTATGCGAGGCGAAGGCCGCCGAGCTTGGCATCGCGGAAATCGTAGACGGCCTCAATCTCGACGACCTGCACGATTATCGGCCCGGGATGCAGGCGGCGTCGGAGCGTCGCGTGCGCCATCCTCTCGTCGAAGCGCAGTTGGGCAAAGCCGAGATCCGCGATCTGTCGCGATCGATGGGACTCCCGAGGTGGGACCGTCCCGCCTCGCCGTGCCTGTCGTCGCGCTTCCCGTATGGGACGCAAATCACGGAGGAGGGGCTGCGTAAGGTCGAGCAAGGGGAGCAGGTTCTTCACGCGCTCGGATTTCGCGTCGCGCGCGTGCGATATCACGGCGATGTGGCAAGGCTGGAGCTGGAAACGTCGGAGATTCAGCGCATCTTCGATCCGGCAATACGCGAGATCGTCGATCGCGAGTTCAAGAAGATCGGGTTTCGCTTCGTCGCGGTCGATCTCAAGGGCTTTAGGTCGGGCTCGCTCAACGAAGGCATCGTCACGACATCTTCGGCGAATCGTCGCTACAGTTAGAAAGCGAACCCTTCCGCCGCCGCATGCTGCTTCTCAGCCGCGGCCGATCTTCTGTGCGAGGGTAGCGTATTTGTCCAGCAGCGGGAGCACCTTATCGCGCGGGGCGGGCGGAAGCGCGAAGACAATCCGCTCGAAGCCCAGGCCGATAAACTTGCGCGTGTCGTCCTCGCTCGGTCCAACGCCGAAAATCGAAAGCGATATCGAATCCGGCTTGCGTCCGCGCTTGCCGAGTTCTTCGCGCATCGCAGTCAACGCGCGGACGAAGTCGTAGCGCGGATTATTGATCGGCATCCATCCGTCGCAATACTCCGCGACGCGCTCGAAAACCTTCTTCGATTGCGAGCCCATGATGATCGGCGGGCCGCCCGTCTGCACCGGCTTCGGATACGACCAGATGGGATCGAAGTTGACGATTTCGCCGTGAAACTCGGCAGCCTCTCTGGTCCAGATTTCCTTCATCGCCAGGATTTTCTCGCGCACCGTCTTCCATTTGCGCTTTGCGTTTGCGCCGTGATTCGCCATCTCCTCGACGTTCCATCCCGCGCCGATTCCGAGCAGCACCCGACCGCCTGAAATCATGTCGAGCGAGGCGACCTCTTTGGCGAGCGTGATCGGATCGCGCTCGATCACCAGGCATACGCCCGTCGCAAGCTTGATCTTCTTTGTCGCTGCGGCGCACGCGCCGAGCGCCACAAATGGATCATGCGAATGCCAATACTCGGGCGGCAGCTCTCCTCCCGCGGGCCACGGCGTCTTGCGCGAAGCCGGGATATGCGTGTGTTCGGGAAACCACAGCGATTCGAATCCGCGTTCTTCTGACGCCTGCGCGAGCTCGATGGGCTGAATCGCGTAGTCCGCGGGAAACATCGATACGGCAAAGTGGGGCATCGGTTTTTGCTCCGTATGGTCTGTCAAATGTATCGCCCGGCGGGACGAAGAATTCTCAATATCATATCCCGCGGAAAATCAGTTGGGGCCGAGGGTCTTATTCCCGCGCCAGTTTTAGTCCGTCATTCCTCGCGGAGTCTGCCCTGAGCGAAGTCAAATGGGCAACCTGCGCTCCGAATGACGACAAACCGGTTAGGTGTTTTCATTTTTTCACAGGCCGGGAAACCAATCCGGCGGCGACGATCGCTTCGGCCAGTTCGAGGTCGGCCCGGGTCGTGATCTTGAGATTCCATCCCGAGGCTTCGACAATTTCGACGCGCTCGCCCATCTGCTCGACCAGATCAGCGTCGTCCGTCGCCGCGATTCGATCGCGAAGGGCGCGTTCGTGGGCTGCCAGCAGGATAGGGCGTCGAAACGCCTGCGGGGTCTGCGCCTGATAAAGGCCTGCCCGCGCAACCGTGGAAATAATCGCCCCTTGGTCGACACGTTTGAGAGTGTCTGCGACGGGGATCGCCGCGATCGCTCCGCCAGAATGCGCCGCAGCTTTCAGACATGATTCGAAGAGCGTGGCTGTCGCAAACGGACGGGCCGCATCGTGGACGATAACCAAATCGGACTCGGCGCTGGTTAACGATAGCGCGATTCGAACCGAGTCCTGACGCTCCACGCCTCCGGCCGTGACCTTGAGCGGCAGATCGCATCGGACTTCGCGCGCAACGTCGCGAGCTTCGCGTTCCATCCCTTCAGGGACCGTGACGACCGCCTCTGATATCGACGGGACGCGCGCAATCGTGGCAAGCGAATAATGAAGGAGTCGGCAGCCTCCCACCGTCACGAATGCTTTGGGAGAAGCAAGGCCGAGCCTCGATCCGCTGCCTGCCGCGACAATTATCGCTGACGCTTTCATCGCACGAGTCTCTCATCGATGACGCAGCGCGGGCACGAAAGCAACAAAAAAGGGACTGAACAAGAGTTCAGTCCCTTTGATCTTGCACTTTGAAAAGCTTAGTTGGCGAAAATCGTCCTGAGCTCTTCCATGATCTTTTCTTCAGGATGAGCTTTCGCGATCGAAAGTTCTTTAACCAGGAGGCTGCGAGCCGTATCGAGCATCTTGCGCTCGCCGAACGACAATTCCTTGTCGCTCTTGAGAACGAGAAGATCTCGGAGCACCTTGGCGATTTCCAGCGGCGATCCGGTTTTAATCTTCTCAGTGTATTCGCGATAACGGCGGTTCCAGGTTTGGTTATCGACTTCGACTTTGCGCTGACGCAAAATTCGATAAATTTTGTCAACCATGTCCTTGCCAATGACGCGACGCAGCCCGACGGAATCTACCGTGTCGGTCGGGATCATAATCGTCATTTTTTCAGTGCCCAAAACGCGCAGGACATAAAACTTTCGCTCGGTGCCCGAGATGACACGAACCTGAATGTCATCGATTACTGCGACACCATGCGCAGGGTAGACAACTTTTTCACCTTTTTTGAAGGCAGGATTCATATTTGCATCGGCACTTCGCCGCGACTCGAAAGTTCAGACCGATTGATGGTCCCTTTGGAATCACGGGCTCACCATCGCCTGATTGTCGAAGCGTCCTGCCGTATTATGGCACAGTTGCTGCCTATTTGTCATCCAGTTGCAGCAATGTAACATCGTCGGCAACGCGCATGTTTAAAACACCGTTCGTTTGAATCCTCGTTCATCGTTGCTTAATCGCGAGTTCCATCACGATCGCGTCTTCGCCGGGGCCGTAGTAATGCCTTCTCAAACGGCGTTCTTCGAAGCGCATTTTTCGATATAGATGGCGTGCGGCGACGTTCGAGCGTCGAACTTCCAGCGTAACCACTTCGGTTTTTTCGGCTTTAGCCTCTTCTATAGCCGATTTTAGCAGTCGTTCACCGATCCCAAGTCGCCGATATTCCGGGTGGACGGCTACGTTCAGCACGTGACATTCATCTGCCACCAGCCATCGACAGAGATACCCGACTGCAGGCGAGCCGTTATCGCCGAAGATCGCGACCGTGATACGCGAGAACGGCAGCGACATCTCGCGCTGAAACGAGCGCATACTCCATGGGGTGGAGAAGGAGAGCTTTTCGATTTCGAAAATGCGCCCGAGGTCACGCTCGACGGCGTCGCGGATGTGAACGACCATCGCACAACGTATGCTATCACGATTTCCGTCCTGACGCGCAGGAAAGCTATCGCAATGTCAGACTGTCAAGCCGCGTTTTTGACTTTTGCCTCGCTCGCTACCAGCGGAGCTTCGCCCTTAAGCACGATTACCTCGATAATTTTGTTTCGAAGCCTATGCTTGAATGTCCAGACCGTCTTGTCGAAGTCGATTCGAGTGTCGAAATCCGCCGGGAACGCGGGCGAGACCGAGCACAGACGACGCAACGCGTCACCGCGCACGCTGGCGCGTATCGAGAGGACATCATCGGCGAGCGTGATGTTGTAATCGTAATCGGGCATCTCGTCGGGAAGATCCCAGAGTCTCTTCAGCGACGACGGCGGCAATTTGCGCGGCATCTCGAGCCGAATCAGATAAGCCCCCGCGTGTTCCGATACTGTGTAGACATTCCCGTAGCGGCGCTCGCGTTCGAGCTTGTCGTCGTGCAGGTCGACCATGAAACCGTCAAACGCAACTTTGCGCTCGCTCCGGCGCATCGTCGCGCCTCCGGCCAGGATCGACCCCAGGGGAGCCAGCGCCATCCCGTAACACGCCGCGCGATAGGTTATCTCCGAAGCCGGCTTGCCGTGCAAAATTCCCTCGCGCATCCGCCACACCGCTTCGATGCAGGCCAGCGTGACCCCCAATGTCAGCCATCCGCTGGTCTGTTGCGAGAACGTTTTATCACCCATCACCAGGATGCCGAAAAGCATTACGACGAACGGATAGATCAACACGTTCAACAGCATGTTGAGCGCAGACGATCGCACGCGTGAAAACGCGGAAGGGCCGGCAGCTTCTTCAAGATGGGCCTTCGCTTTGTCCGGCATCGCTCCCAAAAGCGGTTCTGCGAGCCTTAGCGCGATCGCGACCGGAACGGGCGTGCTCTGCGCCGAACCTAGATCAACAGACGCCAACACCGAGTCGAAATCCTGTTCGAGTTCTCCGGCGAAATGCTTTTCGGGAAGTGGTGGCGGTACTGCTCCGATATCTTTTGGCAGATTCAGCATCGCCGCTGGCGCGGCGACGGGCGGCCGCTCTGTCGGGGTTTTTGCTGCCGCTGGAGCTTTTGGCGTTTCGGCGACCGCTTTGGGAGCCGCGGCAGCCGCTTTCGGTGCGGCAGGAGGAGCGGCCGAAGGCGCAGCTGGAGCCGGTATAGCGGCGGCAGACGGTACCGGGGATGGCGCCGCTGCAGCGTCTGAGGCTCCGCCCTCTGCGAGAGCATTGACCGTCGGTGCGGATGCCGCACCTTCCTTATGGAAACGCGACGGCGCGTCGTCGGCGATGGTCAATTCCGGATGAAGGTCGCGAGCGCGCGCGATGAGCACGTCGTGTGTTTCGGGATTCTTTGGATCGGGGATACAGCAA
Organism: Binataceae bacterium (SeqCode); assembly: GCA_035624805.1. Taxonomy (GTDB): domain Bacteria; phylum Desulfobacterota; class Binatia; order Binatales; family Binataceae; genus DASPQU01. Next base: position 9,592 of record DASPQU010000220.1, read on the forward strand.
TCAACCGGACACACCGCTGCGCAGGCCTCGTGATCATAGAAGCCGACGCACTCGGTGCATTTCTGCGCAACGATGTAAAAAATATCCTGCGCCAGAGCCGGACTGGTTGTTCCTCGCAGTTCCCATGCGGCTCCGCCAGCATATATGGCGGTATTTGGACATTCGGGTTCGCATGCGCCGCAGTTGATGCAATCGCTTGTGATAGTCGTCGCCATCCAGCGTCAAAACCTCTTCCTCAGGCTGTTACACCGGACCATTTGAGACGCGTGATTGCAAACAAATTTCCGGCGGCCCGGCTTCAATCGGAACTTAACTTTCCAACAATTTGGCTGTCAACTCCGATTAGTAAAGACTATTGAACACGACTGAGATTAGCGAGATCGCCGAAAGGGAAGCATCCACGACTCGTTTTTCCGCATCGGTCTGTAAGCTTGCCTTGCCGAAGATGATCTGCGACTATGAGGCAGCATTATGGGACGCCAACGGTGTTCCACTACGAACTGACGGCGCTGGTAATACAGGAGGAGAGTTAGGATGAAGACGTTGGCAACCGTACTCGGGGCCTTGGCGATGGTGACGTTTGTGAGCGCCTGCGGCCCTGACATGAAACAGATCGATGACGCGAGCAACAAGGCTGAAGCTTCGGCGACTCGCGCTGAAGCCGCGGCGAACGCCGCCGAGCAGTCTGCCAATCAGGCTGACGCTGCCGCCAAGCAGGCCGAATCGGCGGCTGCAGGAGCTGAAGACGCGGTCCGGCGTGCGAATGACGCTGTATCACGCCTGGAAGCCGCTTTCTCGACTTCGGTCAAGAAGTAAGCGGAATTCGTTCAAGCGAGATTCCGGGCGGGAGAGTCTCTCTCCCGCCTTTTTGATTGTTGGGATCGACGTCCAGGCTGCCTCGCAGCCTACTATTGTGCGATTTTGCCGGTCGCTTTGTTTTCAGGCGATTTCTTCGATGCGTTCCTGAGCGCGTCGAGGACGCGTTGATGAACCATCGGATTGCGTTCGATTTTGTCCTCGATCGCTCGGAATTCGCTGACTGAAAGCCCCTGCTGCGCCGCGGCTTGTTCGACGGTGAGGCTGTGATCCCGCTGCATCGCCGAGTAGACGGCTATGTACTTGTCGGTCTGCTCAACCGGGATGTTGACCTCTTCGCCTTCTTCATCGGAGTCCTGGACGGTTGGCGATGGAGGCGGATTTGAGCTGGAAGCTAACCTGCGATGCGTGGCGACGGCGCAATCGCATCGCGAGTGATCGCCGGTCAAAATTCGGGCGTGGGTGGCGTCCGCAATGAGAAGGCCGCCCGCGATAAACAGTGCCGGTAGGGAAGACAAGTAAACACCCAAGCGCACCTCGGTACCTCCAACTACGAATCATACTGACAGCCTTGGACCGCTTGCGAAAGTATTGCCATATTGTTGCAAACCTGTCGGTGATGCTTAGCTTTGCATGCGGCGGTTTGCGCGATGCGCTAGTGTGCGCATCGTTCGTCATAATTTAATAAGCCAGATCAGGAGATTGCGTCTCGATGGCCAAGAAAATTGAGCTTCACGAAAAGGCGCGTGCCGGTATCGTCCGCGGCGCCACCCTTGTCGCCGAAGCAGCGCGCGTAACGCTCGGGCCCAAGGGCCGAAACGTTCTCATCCAGAAATCCTTCGGCGCGCCGCAAGTTACCAAGGACGGCGCGACCGTTGTCAAAGAAATTGATCTCGAAGACAAGTTCGAGAATATGGGTGCGAAGATCATTCGCGAAGCGGCGCAAAAGACCGCGGACGTCGCGGGCGATGGCACCACCAGCGCGACCGTGCTGGCACGCGCGATGGTCCGCGAAGGCGTCAAGCTGATCGGCGCCGGCATGGCTCCGATGGATCTGAAGCGCGGAATGGAAGACGCGCTGCGCGCCGCGGTCGAAGCCCTCAAAGAGATGGCCAAGCCGGTAAGGGATCGCGAGAGGATGGAACAGGTTGCGACGATCGCCGCCAACGGCGACAGTCAAATCGGGAAATTCGTCGCCGACGCGATGGATAAAGTCGGCAAGGACGGCGTTATCAGCGTCGAAGAGGGACGAGGCCTCGAATCGACGCTGGAACTCGTCGACGGGATGGTTTTCGATCGCGGTTACATCTCGCCCTATTTCATGACGAATCCCGAGCGGCAGATTACCGAGATCGACGAGCCGCTAATTCTTCTTTACGAAAAGAAAATTTCCAATCTTCGCGAGTTTGTCCCCCTGCTCGAACAAATTGCGCAGGCGGGGCGCCCGTTGCTCGTCATCGCCGAAGACGTCGAAGGCGAAGCGCTTGCGGGCCTGGTTGTGAATCGACTGCGTGGCACGCTTAGAGTGGCTGCCGTCAAAGCGCCGGGATACGGAGATCGCCGAAAAGAGATGCTTACCGATCTGGCGATCCTGACCGGCGGTGAGCTGATAGCAGAAGAACTCGGATTCAAGCTTGAAAACGTGAAGCTCAACCAGCTCGGACGCGCGCGACGCGTCACGATCGACAAGGACAACACGACGATCGTCGGCGGCGCGGGCAAGAAAGCCGCCATCGAAGGTCGCATCGCGCAGATTCGCGCTCAGATCGAGCAAACGGCCTCCGACTACGACAAGGAGAAACTTCAGGAGCGTCTGGCGAAACTGACCGGTGGCGTTGCGGTTCTGAAGGTAGGCGCAGCCACGGAAGTTGAGATGAAGGAAAAGAAGGACCGTGTCGAGGATGCCGTCCACGCGCTGCGAGCCGCCGTCGAAGAAGGGGTCGTCGCCGGGGGCGGCGTTGCATTGGTTCGCGCGAGTTCGGCGGTTAAAGAAGCAAAGGCCGGAGGCGACCGCAAACACGGTATCGCGATCGTCGCCCGGGCGATGGCCGAGCCGTTGCGCCAGATTGCTTTCAACGCCGGGCACGAGCCTGAGGTCGTCCTCAACAAGGTCATCGAAGGGCGCGGAGATTTCGGATTCAACGCGCGCAGCGAAGAATACGAGGATCTCACGAAGGCAGGGGTTCTCGATCCGGTGAAGGTCGTGCGCAGCGCGCTTGAAAACGCGATCAGCGCGTCGTCGCTTTTGATCACCACCGAAGCGGCGATCGCCGAGCTGCCCAAGAAACCCGTTTCGATGCCGGGCGGCCCGCCTCCAGGTGGTATGGGTGGGATGGCAGGAATGGGCGGCATGGGTATGGGTGGAATGGGTGGTATGGGCGGCATGGGTGGCATGGACGATATGGGTGACGATTTCTAGGCTGCCAAAGAGCTTGACTGACGCGAATGTTGAATAATGCGTGTGTTTATGGGGGTGTATGCGCCCGTTTACTAATGCACCGCAATTCGTTGCAGTAGAGTTTTGTATCCGATAAGCTTTTGATGGCCCCGGAAGTTTAAATCTGGTCTTGGTTTTGGACGCGGTTGCCGAAAACGGGGCTGCCGCGCAAGGTCTCTACAGGAGGAACTTGGAATGAAAGGGTTGATCATGAGAACTACAAAATTCGCTGGGTTGGCTGGGGCTGCATTGGCCCTTTCGTTGCTCGCGGGATGCTCGTCGGGCCAGCCCGATCCCGCTCAGCGTGCAGTGAATGCTGCAAATCGCGCTGACCAGGCTGCTTCGCGTGCTGAGGCTGCGTCGTCCAAGGCGCAGCAGGCGGCGGCGTCCTCTCAGGCGGCTGCGGCTCGTGTTGAGCAGGCTGCAAGCGATGCGAAGGCGGCTGCGGACCGCGCAGAAGCAATCGCTTCCAAGACGATGTCGAGCGCACCGAAAAAGCGCGCTGCCGTTCATCGCGCTCGCAAGAAGAAGGCTGCCGCAGAGGCCGCTCCGGCTGAAGGTGGCGCTGCTCCTGCCCCGGCTCCGGCTGCTCCGGCTCCGGCAACGCCGTAATTTTTCCTTTCTTTCGTGTAAGGAATTTGGAGAGGGCGACCGCATTGCGCGGTTGCCCTCTCTTGTCTTGAGCTTTCCTGAGAGCCTGGCCGCCCTTCGCGCTTACGCCCCAAACTGCTACCGCCGACCATCCACCGGACGCGGTTCGTCGCGCTTCGCATCCACGATACAGAGGAATCCGAATTTCCCGCGTTTTGCGGCAACCAGTTGATGTGCGCGGTTCGGACCGATGTAGATTGCATCCATCGGGCGGAGCGCGATTTCCTCATCGTCAAGTCGGCAGACGCCGCATCCGCGAATGGCGATGATGAAATGTGAGTGGCGATGGCGTTCGAGGCTGGTGAATCCGCCCGACTCGAGTTCGAAATATCGAACATGAAAGCCGACGCGCTCGCCCGTCTTGCCCGCCAGCACCTGACGTGACGCGCCGCGGAAGTCGCCGCCTTTATGCGCTCCAATCTTGTACGGCTCCAGCGCAACGCAGTCCCATCGAAAGCCGCTCCGAAACTTACGCAACGCGATCGGCTCCGACGCCGCTTTCGATACGGGGCGCGATCGTTTCGAACGCGAGTTCACTGCCCGAAAGTGACGATAACTTTTAGCGATTCAGGCTTTTGTGCGGTTTCGTATGCGAGACCGATATCCTTGAGCGGAAAATCGTGCGTGACGAGATCAAGTGCGTTTATGACGCCGCGCTGCACGAGGTCGAGCGCTATACGCGTGTCGTCGGGCCCGCAAGAATAACTCGGCACGAGGCGTGTTTCGTTGAAGTAGAGGTCATGGGGCAGCACGATCATCTCATCCTCGGGTGGGGTCGCCGTGAACTGCACGACCGTCGCGCCGCGTCCTGCTGCTGCGATTCCCGCCGAAATCACTTTCGACGCGCCGGGACCCACGATCACTATGTCGGCTCCCGCGCCGTGCGTCGCCTCGCGCACCTTTTCAGCTAGATCGTCGCCCGAGACAACGAGTCCGATATCGGCGCCAAGTTCCTTCGCACGCTTCGCCCGTTGTTCGAACAGATCCGCGCCGATAATCGTGCCCGCGCCCATGTGCCGCGCGATTTTCACATGCATCATCCCCATGATGCCGAGCCCGACAATCAGGATTGACTCGCCGGGCTTCAGACCTGAACGCCGGATGGACTTAACAACGGTTGCCGCGGGTTCAACGAGTACGCCGTTCGCGTCAGAAACCGAATCGGGAAGCTTCAGCGTGTCACGCTGATTGATGGGCCCGACGGCGAAAAATTCCGCCATCCCGCCCGGCGCGATTTTCGTTGCACGCCATGTCGCGCACTGCACATACTCCCCGCGCCGGCAGCACGCACAGGCGAAGCACGGCGCATGATGGTGCACGAATACGCGATCGCCGCACTTGAAGTCTCTAACTGCAGGGCCGACCTCTTCTATAACGCCTACGGGTTCGTGCCCGAGCACCATCCCGGCCTTGCGGCGGATGTACCAAGGCATGATATCGCCCGAGCATATTCCGCATGCTCGCGTACGGACCAAAATGTCGTCGGGTCCGAGCTGGGGAAGCTCAGTTTCTTCGAGGCGAATGTCACCGAAATCGTACAGTCGTGCGACTTGCATAGGCGATAACTGACTTTGTTTTCACTCACCGGCGTTGTCAACCGCATCGTTTGTTCGAGGTCTCCGCGCACTCGTCATGATAGGCTTCAGGGTATGCCGAGACCTGAATGTCCCCCCATCGCGGCCGATGTGATCGCCGAGGTCGGCGACAAAATCGTTTTGATCGAGCGCAAAAATTTTCCGTTCGGATGGGCGATTCCCGGCGGGTTTGTCGATTTCGGCGAAACCGTCGAGGCGGCAGCTGTACGCGAAGCGCGAGAAGAGATCTCGCTCGATGTGGAGATTCGCTCGATGCTGGGCGTTTACTCGCGCCCGGACAGGGATCCGCGCGGACAAACAATCACGGTCGTTTACGTCGCGCGCGCGAGAGGAATTCCCCGCGGCGCCGACGACGCGAAGCGTGCTGAATTGTGCGATCCGAGAAACCCTCCCGCGCCGCTGGCCTTCGATCACGCGGAAATCCTGCGCGACTATGTTCGATTCCTCGAGACCGGAAGATTTCCCGAACCATGGAAAAATAGGCGCTAGCAGGAAATCGCGGTGTCGGAGGGGCTTCGGTTCAGGCTGGTGCGTGTTTTCAGGATCAATGCCAATCCGGCGAACAGCGCGAGCGCAGCGAGGAAGCGATCGCAGATTGCGGCGCGATCGCGGAATACGTAAAGCGCGGGACAAATCACAATCACTAGCACAACGCCCACGATAAAATTCGGGTTGCGCCATCGGCCACGACTGACAATTTTCCGCGACGCGATCGCAGCGAAAAACCCTGCGGGAATA
>DASPQU010000221.1:0-2365 GCA_035624805.1 Binataceae bacterium (SeqCode)
CACTTCGGCGGCGTAGGCCTGCGCTTCCTCCGGCGTGATGAACTCCATCAGGCGCTCGCGCGCTTCCCTGGGGTTGCGGGAGCCGCGGATCAGCGCGATGACGGCGTCGAGATTGTTGAGCGCGCGCTGGAAGCCGAGCAGGATGTGCTCGCGATCGCGCGCCTTGCGCAGCAGGAAGTCGGTGCGGCGGCGCACCACGTCGATGCGATGGTCGATGAAGCGGCGGATGACGTCGATAAGGCCCAGCTCGCGCGGCTGCCCGTTGACGATGGACAGCATGATGACGCCGAAGTTGGCCTGGAGCTGGGTGTACTTATAGAGGTTGTTGAGAACGATCTCGGCCTGCTCGCCGCGCTTCAGCTCGAAGACGATGCGCATGCCGTCGCGGTCGCTTTCGTCGCGGATTTCCGAGATGCCTTCGATCTTCTTGTCGTTTACGAGCGCCGCGGCGGCTTCGATCAGGCGCGCCTTATTCACTTGATAAGGAATTTCGGTGACGACGATGGCTTCGCGATCCTTGCCCATGCTTTCTGTGGCCGCTTTGGCGCGAAGCTTGAGCGTGCCGCGGCCTTTGGTGAAGTAATCGAGAATTCCCTGACGGCCTAGGATTAATCCCGCAGTCGGGAAATCGGGACCTTGCACCAGGTTCGCGATTTCGCTGACGTGCGTGTCCGGCTTCTGCACGAGCAAGATTGTGGCATTGACGATTTCGGTGAGATTGTGCGGAGGAATATTGGTCGCCATGCCGACCGCGATGCCCGACGATCCGTTGATCAATAGATTCGGAACGCGCGTAGGCAACACTTCCGGCTCCACACGGCGTTCGTCGAAATTGGGCCGGAAATCGACCGTTTCTTTATCGAGATCCTCGAGCAGCGCGGTGTCGATGCGCGACAAACGGGCTTCGGTGTATCGGTAGGCCGCGGGCGGATCGCCGTCGATAGAGCCGAAATTGCCTTGCCCGTCGATGAGCGGATAACGCAGCGAAAAATCCTGCGCCATGCGGACCAACGCGTCGTAAACGGGAATGTCGCCGTGTGGGTGATAATTACCCAACACCTCGCCAACGATACCCGCGCACTTGCGATACGCGCGGTTGAATGTCAAACCCATCTCGGACATCGCGTAGAGAATCCGGCGATGCACCGGCTTCAAGCCATCGCGAATGTCGGGGAGCGCGCGGCCGATGATCACGCTCATGGCGTAATCGAGATACGACCGGCGCATCTCATCTTCGATGTTGATGGGGATCAGACTCTGCTTTCCGTCGCCACCAAGCGGCATTTGCGATCCAGGGCCGGGAGGCGTTTGCGGAACGTTCGGATCTTCGGGATTAGGCAAGCTTTAACTCCTTGAAAACACGGGGCAAATCCGCCTGGGGGAGGGCGTGATTTACAAGGATTATTTTAGCATTTTCGGGCGCTTCTTGGGCTATCCTGTGGCCGCTATTTTAGGAGCACACGATGGCTACTGGATCAGTGGGGCAGTTCCTGGTTATTGGGTTGCGCGCGCACTTTTTTTGCGCAACTTGTGCTGATACATTGCGGCGTCAGCGCGTTGAAGAAGTTCGTCGACCGTTTCGCCCGGACGCCAGGCAGCGGCGCCGATTGCCGCACCTACGGTTACTTTGTGTTGGTTTCCGTTGACGGTAAGAGTGTACGCCCCGTTAACCCATCTCTCGATACGCTCGACGCGCTCCTCAGCCACTTGAAAATCGCCGTCGGCGATGACGAGGAACTCGTCCCCTCCCAACCGCCCAACTGCGTCGTTCGCTCGAAACGCCGATTTTAGTTCAGCGGCGAACTGTTTCAGCAAGTCGTCGCCAGCCGCGTGCCCGAGACGGTCGTTGATCGGCTTGAAACCGTTGAGGTCGAGATAAATCACGTTGAACGCGAGTCCTTGGGTAATCCGGAAGTCCAACTGTCGCTCCAAACTGCGGCGATTCGCTAATCCCGTGAGACCATCCTGAAAGGCGATTCGTTCCACCTCCTCCAGTCGCGTCTCATAGAAGACAACTTTGGCGCGCAACTGTGCAACCGATTCTTGGCTCTCGTGGGTCATCTTCGTCACGTAGGTTTTCAGATCGTCGACGTTTTGAGCCAAGGACTGACGAATCGCGGTGAGGTCGTCGAGTTGCATGGTCGAATGGAGACGATCCGACAAGGTCCCTAACTGCTGGCCGTAACGCGCGTCCCGTTCCGCCACCTGGGCCGCAGCCTTCGCGACCAACTGGAGGACTTCTTTCACCTCGTCTGTTTTTTCCTTATAGAACTTGGTGGCGCGCTGGCCCCAGGCTTCGAGTTCGTGCTCGAAACGCTGCTCGGTTTCCGCGACGAGTTCGGGAGAGGCCGCCGTCGTCAAGCCC
>DASPQU010000222.1:0-2958 GCA_035624805.1 Binataceae bacterium (SeqCode)
GACGACCTGCCGTATCGATCAGGATCGCGTCGTGGCCTGCGACCTCGGCGCGCGATAGCGCACGCGTCCCGATCTCGATCGGATCTTCGTTCGGATTTGTATCAAGCACGGGCACGGAGGCTTGCGCGCCAAGAACCCGCAATTGCTCCATCGCGGCGGGACGACGAACGTCGGTCGAGACGAGCAGAGGATGGCGTCCCCGATTATCTTTGAGCCACAGCGCAAGCTTGGCCGCAGAGGTCGTCTTACCGGAACCCTGCAAGCCGACCAGCATGATTTTGATCGGAGGCTTGGCTTTGAGGTCCAGTTCGCGGGCCTGACCGCCCATCACCTCGCGCAGTTCGTCGGCGACGAACTTGATTAGATGCTGTTCGGGGGTGAGCGACCTCAGGACTTCCTGCCCGAGGCTTTTCTTCTTGACGTGCTCGATAAAGTCGCGGACGACTTTGATATTGACGTCAGCTTCGAGCAGGGCGAGCCGGACTTCGCGCAGCGCCTCGTCGATATTCGACTCGGTGACGCGGCCCTGACCCCTAAGCCTCTTGAAAATACCTTCGAGGCGATCGCTGAGCGTATCAAACATAGGTAAGAAGCGGTGTTCGGATCGGATGCAGCCCGAAGACTCGGTACAATTTCTTGCGAACCTCTGAAACTAAGTGACGGCAAGGTCGGTGTCAATTGCAGTTTTCACACCGGACACGAGCCTTCCGTCCGACATTTACAAATGTATTCGATGTCGCGTGGCCGTTCCATCTGCGGCAAGAGAGCCACCGACATCAGAAGGAATGACGAGAATTCACCTGTTTCGATAACAGATTTCTTGACCCGACGTGCTACGGGCTGGTCCGATCCAGAGATCGATACTGGATGGCCTCGCTGATGTGATGTGCCTCGATATCGGTTGCGCCGTCGAGGTCCGCCACGGTACGGGCGACCTTGAGGATGCGCGCGTAGGCCCGAGCCGATAAGCCCAGGCGATTTATGGCTAGTTCCAGCAGGCGCTCCGCGTCGGCATCGACCCGACAATGCTCCTGCAGCTCACGCGATCCCATTTGGGCATTGCAATAGAATGATTTTCCGGTAAAGCGGCGGAGCTGGATTTCCCGAGCCTGATTCACGCGTTCGCGGATTCGCTCCGACGATTCGCCACGGCTCTTGTCGGCCAGCTCTTTGTATCTGACCGCGGGAACTTCGACGTGCAGATCGATCCGATCGAGCAGCGGGCCCGAGATACGCGATCGATATCGCTGAATCCCAATCGGCGAGCAGGTGCACTCGTGAGTCGCGTCGCCATAGAACCCGCACGGACAGGGATTCATTGCCGCCACCAGCATCAGCGATGCCGGAAACGTAATCGTCCCCATCACGCGCGAGATCGTAATCCGAGCGTCCTCCAGCGGCTGCCGCAATACCTCCAGCACGTTCTTGCGAAACTCGGGCAACTCGTCGAGAAAAAGCACTCCATGATGCGCGAGGCTGACCTCACCGGGACGTGGAATCGGACCGCCTCCGATTAAACCGGCATCCGAGATCGTGTGATGGGGCGAGCGAAACGGACGCGTCGCAATCAGCGCGTGACCGTCGAGCAGCCCCATCACGGAATGCACCTTTGTGGTCTCGATCGCCTCGGCGAATGTCATCGCCGGCAGTATTGTCGGCAATCGCTTCGCCAGCATCGTCTTGCCCGACCCCGGGGGGCCCACCATCAGGACGTTGTGCCCTCCCGCCGCCGCCACCTCGAGCGCGCGCTTGGCCTGCTCCTGCCCCTTGACGTCGCTGAAGTCGACCTCGTAGCGGCTGGCGGCCTGAAACATCTGCCGGACGTCTGCAACCGTGGGCGCGATGTGGCGCAAGCCGTCAAAGAACTCGTACGCCTCGCGAAGCGTATCGACGCCGAGCACGGAAACGCTGTCGCCCACAACGGATGCTTCCATCGCGTTCTCGCGCGGGAGAATCACGCCCGCGAATTTCTTTTCGCGCGAGAGGAGAGCGGTCGGCAGCGCGCCCTTGATTCCTTTGACACGGCCGTCGAGTGCAAGTTCTCCTATGACGAGATATTGCGAGAGCCGATCGCGGGTTTTGAGTTCGCCGTTCGCCGCGAGCATCCCGAGCGCGATCGGAAGGTCGAACGCCGAGCCTTCCTTGCGGGTATCGGCGGGCGCGAGATTTATCGTGATGCGGCGGCTCGGGAAGTAGAAACCGCTGTTGTTGATCGCGGACTTGACGCGCTCCTGCGCTTCGCGCACCGCACCCTCGGCCAGACCGACAGTCTTGAGGCCGGGAACGCCGGAACTTATGTCTACCTCGACTTCGACCGCGTAGGCGTCGACGCCTGAAAGCGCGGCCGACAGTGCACTCGCCAGCAAAGAGGATCCCCCTTGATGAGGCCAAAAAAACCCCTGGCGAGAATCTAGCGCAGATTCGCAGGATGGCGAAATACGTTCACGTAGGGTTTACGGCCACACCGCGCCCGACGCGATCAGCGCGTCGCGCTCCGCGCGGCTCAGCCCGAGGATATCGCCCAGCACGTGATCGTTGTTCTCGCCCACGTCGGGCGCGATCGTCCGCACCGATCCTGAACCGCCCGACATCCGAAACGGCACGCCGGTGACCTGGCTTGGCGAGCCGTCGGGATGCTTCACGGCGGGCCAGAACCCGCGCTCCGCAAGCTGTGGATCGCGGGCACACATATCGACTCCGTTCGACACCACGTCCGCCGCGACCTTGTGACGCTGAAGGAGATTCATCGCATCTTCAGCGCTGCGCTCGCGCGTCCATCGCTCGACGTGCGCGTCGAGCTCGGCGCGATTTCGCATCCGCAGGTATAGCGTGCGAAACGCCGGCTCCGACGCCCATGACGGGCTCCCGAGCGCCGCGACGAAACGCTCCCATTCGGATTGCGTGCGCACTGCGATCGCGACCCATCGATCGTCGTCGCCGCCGCGCGGCGCGCATCGA
>DASPQU010000223.1:0-2059 GCA_035624805.1 Binataceae bacterium (SeqCode)
CTGATGGCGCTTCCGAGCGGTGACGCCTATGCGCGCGGCGCGGGAATCGCAGTGGTTACGATGGGAAGCATCCCCCTGATGTGGTCCGAAATCGCCGGCGAAAGGGCGTGGTGGAAGGCGCGCGCGGCCGGACGGTTTCGCATCCTTGCGATTTCGGTCGTGATCGCAGCGAGCGTTGCCGCGATCATGTATGTGCCCTCGTTCGCCAGCATGTTTTCCATTGAGCCGATCGGAGCGCGCGACTGGATTGCGGTCGCGACTGTGATAGTGCTGGCGACGGGATGGCGTGCGCCGGGGGTGCGCCCCAAGGAAAAAGACGCAACCGTCCGGCAAGGGCCTAAAGTCTCAGAGCTGGACAAAACCCGATGAGCACACGAGCGTCGATGTGACGCCCGATTCTCAGACCAGGCCGTACTTGGCGATTTTCGCGTAGAGTTTCTTGCGCGAAATCCGGAGCAATTTGGCAGCGCGCGCCTTGTTTCCTTCGGTGGTCTCCAGCGCGCGTCTGATCAAATTGCGCTCGACGTCGGCGAAGCTCGACACCGCGGACCGCGTCAGCGGCAGCGGACTCCCGACCGGCGAGGCGTTGCGCTCGCCTCCGATTTGCGGCGGCAGATCTTCCACCGAGATCAACGGTGAGTTTCCAAACGTAAACGCGCCCTCGATAGCATTGGAAAGCTCGCGCACATTACCCGGCCACGAATAATTCGCCATCGCGGCCAGTGCCTGTTCGCTGATTCCAGCCACCGGCGTCGACCGTATCAGGCGTTCGTTGAAAAGCACGATGAAATGATCGACGAGCAGCGGAATGTCTTCGATCCGCTCGCGCAGCGGCAAAACGCGAACGACGTTGGCCTGCAAACGATAGTAGAGGTCCTGGCGCAACTGCCCGGCGCGAACCATCTCTTCCGGGTCGCGGTTGGTCGATGCGATCAGGCGCGCATCGACGGGAACCTCGCGGGTCGACCCGACCGGACGTACCGTTCTCTCCTGGATCGCACGCAGCAACTTTGACTGCGTCTCGGGACTCATTTCTGTGATTTCATCGAGGAACAGCGTTCCGCCTTCCGCCGCGCGAAACAGCCCAAGATATTCGGTATTGGCGCCGCTGAAGGCTCCGCGTTTGTATCCGAAAAGCTCGCTTTCGATTAGGTCGCGAGGCAGCGCTGCGCAGTTGAGCGCGACGAACGGGAGGCGCGGGTTTGGCCCGCATTCGTGGATCGCGCGAGCGACCAATTCCTTGCCAGTTCCGCTTTCGCCGACGACCAGCACGGTGCCGCGGGTCGCGCCGGCCGCTTCGATCCGCCGATAGAGATCGCGCATCACGGGCGATGCGCCGACGATGCCGTGAAAGCGCGTCCGCATCTCCGGCGGCAGCTTGGCCGCCTCACCCTCGAGTTCCTGGATGCGAGTCCCGGCAAGCGCCGTCTGCGAACGGAAAAAGGCATCGGCCAGCACGATCATCCGGCAATGACTGAGCTTATCGAAGGAATGGTAGATGCGCGGAGCGATCGGCGGGAACGTCGGGAAAACCTCACTGGCGCTCTCCTCGAACAGGTGCATCGAAACGACCACTTCCGAAAAAGGAACCTTGCGCTCGGCGAGCGCTTCGCCGATTTGGCGCACGTGCGACGTGAACGAGGTGATGTCCTTTCGAAGAAGATCCTCGGACGTTGACTCGAGTTCAGAGCCGTAGAGCTCCATGAATTCAGGTTCTGTCAATGAACGGGCGTCGCCGAAATGAATCACATATAGGCGATGCCAATTGGTTAGAACCTGATTCTTGTGAGTCTTGAGGCTCTCGAGGATGCCCCTCAGATCCTCGAGCTCGTTATCCCAGAGAAGATGAAAATAGTGAGGCTGATTTTCGCCCATAACTCCAGCAGGATGCTCGTTGTCCCCCATATCATTCAATCGGCCATGCCAATGTCGCCAATTGGAACACATTGCCGCTTATTGGGTGGCCCCGGCGGAAGCAAGGCCGCGAAGACAATACTTGATCGCCAACCCAAAAGCACGCCGTATTTATCACTTTTCTTAAACCGACACAGCGATGGCA
>DASPQU010000224.1:0-13413 GCA_035624805.1 Binataceae bacterium (SeqCode)
CGTCGCGGGCAGCCGCGACAACGTTGTCGACCGACATCTGCGCGACGCCGGGCATCGACGAGATCGGCTTGTTCACGCCGCGTCCGGGGCAAACGAAATATGGTTGGATGAGATTGTCGGGTGAGAGACGAGTCTCGCGGACCATCCGGCGAATCGTATCGTTGCGTCGCAATCTGCGCGGGCGATTTACGGGGAAAGCCATATCGATTCTTCCTGGGCGAACGTGAAACCGTCTGAATTATATATCCGGCGCGACTTGGAAGAAGCCTCGCGACTCAGCGGATGCTTGTGAAGTAATCCGATATCGCCTGTGCCAGTGCCGGAACGGTGTATTCTTTCGGGTTCGCGACAACGTCGAATCCCAATCGGCGCGCCGTTGCGCCAGTGATCGGACCGATCGCGGCAGCTTTCGCGCCCGGATGCGGAGCGCCAACCATCTCGACGTAATTCGATGCCGTGCTTGAGCTGGTGAATGCGACCAAATCGACAGGCGCGGCCTTGATCATCTCGCGGACGCGGTCGACTGCCGCGCTTGACGGCATCACGGTGCGATACGACGGCGCGACAACGACCTCCGAAGCGCCCGCTGCGCGAAGCATCTCCGGCATCACCTCGCGGGCGACCTCGGCGCGCGGGATAAGGAAGCGAGCGCCCTTGATCGCAGCGGGGCCGATACAGTCCACGATCATCTCTGCGCGATACTCGGACGGCACCACGTCGATGCACAGAGCGAATTCACGCAGACGCGATGCGGTCGCCGGCCCGATGGCCGCGATCTTCGCGCTCGCGAGCGCGCGGATATCTTTGCCGACATGAGCGAGCCGCGCGATGAATCGATCGACGCCTGTCGCGCTGGTGAAGATGATCCAGTTGAACGAGTCGAGCCGCGCAATCGCTTCATCGAGGACGCTCCAATTCGTGGGTTCGATCATCTCGATAGTCGGGAACTCGATCACTTCGGCGCCGCGCGTTCTCAGCGCATCGCCGAGAATCGAGATTTTCTCGCTCGCTCGCGTCACCACGATTCGTCTGCCGAACAAAGGCATTGATTCAGCCCATGCGAGAGATTCCCGAAGTTTCGCGCATCGTCCGACGACGATTACCGCCGGCGCGCCGAGCTTTGCGTCTTCAGCAACCCGGGCAAGCCTCTCCAGCGTTGTGAGCACGCTCTTTTGTGACGCCAGTGTGCCCCACTGGATGGCAGCGGCAGGAGTATCTCTCGATAATCCCGCCGACGTCAGCCGCTTCACGATATTGGCGAGCTGCGCAGTCGCCATCATGAGCACCAGCGTGCCGCGATCCTTCGCGGCGCGCGCAAGCTCCTCCCACGGCACGGAAGCGTCCGCGCCTTTGTTTCCGTCCTCATGGCCCGTGATAAAAGCGACGAACGATCCGTAATCGCGATGAGTGAGCGGGATTCCGGCGTAAGCGGGTGCGGCGATCGCCGACGTGACGCCGGGAACAACTTCGAATCGTATGCCGGCGGCGGCCAACGCTGCGGCTTCTTCTCCACCGCGTCCGAAGATGAACGGGTCGCCGCCCTTGAGCCGTACGACGCGCTTGCCGTTTCGCGCGCGTTCGATAAGAAGCGCGTTCAAATCGTTTTGCGAGACGACGTCTACATCGCCGGCGCGCTTGCCGACATGGACCAATTCGGCATCGATGGGTGCGAGGCGCAACAATCCCGGGTTGACGAGGCTGTCGTATATGACGACTTCGGCGCGGCGCAGGATTTCCGCTCCGCGCACTGTTATGAGATCGACGGCCCCCGGACCTGCTCCAACCAGGTAAACGGCGCCGCCGAGGTCATCCATCGCCAAGAATCTCCCGGGCCCCGCGCGCGAGCATCTCGGCGGCGAGCGCAGAACCGAGGCGCGACGCGGCGCCCTCGGCCTCGGGCGAAATAGCGCAACTGATTTCGGAGAATAGTTCGCGCGCACCATCCGGGCTGAAAACGATCGCACGCAGTTCGAGCATCTCGCCGTGAAGCGTCGCCTTGGCTCCCACAGCCGTCGCACACGAGGCTCCGATGCCGGCAAGAAAAGATCGTTCGGCATCCGTTTCAGCGCGACTCGGATAAAAGTCGAGAGTGTGCAGGGCAGCTTCGATTTCCGCCGATCCCGCGACTGGCGTTTCGGCCATTGTTTCGATCGCGAGCGCGCCCTGGGCCGCGGCGGGGATGAATTCCCGTTCGTCGAGCGGAGAAAGCCTGACGGCGCTGTCGCGGCCCAGCCGCTTCAGCCCCGCCATCGCGAGGATCGTCGCGTCGAGCTCTCCGCCATTGACCTTTTGCAGGCGTGTATCCACGTTGCCGCGCAGCGGCGATATGTCAAGCCCGCGATTTTGCCGTATCGCGAGAAAACGCCGCCGCGCCGACGACGTTCCCAGCCGTGCGCCCGCGCCGAGATCGCGAAGCGAACGGCCGTCGCGAGTGATTACGACATCACGCGGGTCTTCGCGCTCGGGAATCGTGACGATGCGATATTCGCGGTCGAGAATCGCCGGCAAGTCCTTCATCGAATGGACGGCAATATCGATCGTGCGCGCGGAAAGCGCCTGCTCAAGCTCTTTGATAAAGAGTCCCTTGCCGCCGATCGCCGCCAGGGAAGCACTTGTAATTCGATCGCCACTGGTTCTCACCGGCACGATCTCGGAGCGCAACCCGGGCACCAGATTCGTAATCGTCGCGCGAACCATTTCCGTTTGCGCGAGCGCAAGCGGGCTTGGACGCGAACCGATTCTGAGTGTGGCGCTCATTGTCAGTATTGTATCAGCGCGCCAGTCTATACGCCGTCGTCCGAATCGTCGGCGGTTTCAACGGAGTCGCCGTCATCTTCTTCGCCGTCCAATTCAACTTCTCCCAACAGGCGTCGCGCGATTTCGGCGGTGTAATGGTTCTGCGGAGCACCGAGGCTCTGGTCGCGCAGGCCCAGCAGGACACGATGCATCAGCTTGTTTACCAAGCCTCGCGTGAGCGCCTCGATTCTTTCGCGCTCCTCGGCAGGCAACGAGCGCATCCAGGCGCGATGCCGCTCCAGTTCGGCATCGCG
Source organism: Binataceae bacterium (SeqCode) (assembly GCA_035624805.1). Lineage (GTDB taxonomy): Bacteria > Desulfobacterota > Binatia > Binatales > Binataceae > DASPQU01. Next base: position 3,051 of record DASPQU010000224.1, read on the forward strand.
GATACGGTCCATCGTGAAGCGGATATCCTTGATCGTCGGTACGAGATCGAGTTCGGACAGCCATCGCTGGAAGGCGTCGACTTCCTCTTCGACGATGCTTTCGGCCTTCTCGGCCTCGCGCTCGCGATCGCTGCGGGTTTTCTGCGCGACCGCGTCGAGATCGTCGACGTCGTAGAGATAAACGTTGTCCAGTTGATTGACCTGCTCGTCGAAATTGCGCGGTACGCCTAGGTCGATCAGGAACATCGGCTTGTAACGCCGCTCGCGCAAAACAGCTTCGACATCCTCGCGCATCAGCACGGGCTTCTCGATGCTCAGCGAGCCGATGACGATATCGGCGATCTTCAGGTAGGGTTTGTAGGCGTCGAGTGGAACGGCGGTGCCGTCGAGTCGGCGCGCCAGCGCGACCGCACGATCGAAAGTGCGCGAGCTTATCAGCAGCGATTCAATGCCGAGGTTCTTGAGCTGGCGCGCGGTCAATTCCGCCATCTCTCCTGCGCCGAGCAGCATCGCAGTCTTGTCCGAGAGCGTGTCGAAAATCTGTTTGGCGAGGCTCACCGCCACCGAACTCATCGATACCGCGCCGTGCCCGATAAGCGTCGCGCGACGCACCCGTTTCGCGACCTGAAACGCCTTGTGGAAGGCGCGATGAAGCACGAGCCCGACGCTGCCCGCCTCGGCGGCGCGCGAGTACGCGAGCTTCACCTGCCCGAGAATCTGCGGCTCCCCGAGCACCATCGAATCAAGGCTTGCCGCGACTCGGAACAAATGGCGCGCGGCTTCGCGCCCGTTCATGTGGTAGAGCGACTCGCGTATCGATTGCAGGTCGACGCCGCGATCCGAAGCCGCAAATTGAGCAACTTCCTGGCCGGCGGCCTCGGCGTTCTCTGTGATCCCGACGATCTCGACACGATTGCATGTCGAGAGCAATGCAGCCTCGCCCAACGACGGCACGCTCTCCTGAAGCCGTTTGAGGGCGGCCGTGACATCGCTGTCGGCATAGGCAAGCCGTTCGCGGATCGCCACCGGCGTGGTGCGATGGTTTACGCCCAGGATGAAAAGGGTGTGCTCCATCGCCTAGCCGAAGTTGCCTCCGTGCTTGCCCGGAAAGACGAAGCTCACCCCGATGAAGGAGCTGATCAATACGGTGAAAACCACGATTGTGAGGGTCGCAGCGCGCCTGCCGCGCCATCCCACCGTCAGACGCGATTCAAGCAGGCCTGCATAAAGAATCCAGATAACCAGCGACCACGATTCCTTGGGCTCCCACGACCAGAAACGTCCCCACTGAGCGTCGGCCCATATCGCGCCGCTCACGATCGCAAGACTGAGCATCAGGAAACCCCAGCCCAGCAGGCGATAGTTGATTCGATCTAGTTTCTCGAGACTCGGTGCGTCCACGTCCGGCGGTCCGATGGATCGTTTGCTTTTCAGCTTGGACTCGCGCGCAAGATAAACGAAACTGACCGCCGCGGCCAGCACGAACATCGCATAGCCCGCAAGCGCAAGCGTGACGTGAATCGGCAGCCATACGCTTTGCAGACTTTGCGGCAGCACGATGTGCGCTTCGCCCATCGCAAGCCACGACATCAGAGTGGCGAACAGGACAGCGGGTCCCACGAATGCGCCGATCACGATCATCCGAAATCGCGTCATCAGGACGATCGCAGCCAGCGCCGTTATCCACGAAAGGAACGCGACCGATTGCGCGAGATCGCCGACCGGGATGTTCCCGGCCTGGATACCGCGCGCGGCGAGGTTGAACGCCTGCAGCACTGCGCCGATCGCCATAGCGGCGGTTGCGTAGCCGCCGAACTGATAGCGACCGGTTGCGCGGTCGAAAATGAATCCCGCCGAAGACGCTGCGTAGGCGACCAGCGCAGGTATCAGAAACAGGAGATTCATCGGGAAGCTTCAGCCGGGAATTTGCGCGGTCTGCGATCGGAGCAGGCGGGCCGCGAAGCCGGGGCAAATCGATTCAATATCCACGCCGACAGTATCAATAACGATTTCATTGGCGGCTTCAATATCGCCGCACGAGATTGTCAATATCAGATTCGAGCACGCGAGTCTTTCGAGCACGCGCGCGCGTACAGCGCCGTCACGCTCGCGCTCCTTGAGCCATACACGGGCAGCCCGCATTAATTCCAGTGCTGCGGCGTGTTCTTCACCGAATTCCCGCTCCAACCGCTCGCGCAACCGCCGCGCCATAGCGGGGCTGGCGCCCGATGTCGAGATGGCTATCTGGAGATCGCCACGACGAATGACAGAAGGCGCGATGAATGTGCAAAGCTCGGGCTCGTCGGCGACGTTTATCGGAATCCCGAGAGCACGCGCTCGCTCGGCAAGCCGCTCATCGAGTGCGCGATCGCCGGTGCACGCAAACACAAGCGCCTGCCCATCGACGTCGCCGATGACGCATTCGCGCCGCAGATGTCGAATGCGGCGGTCGGCAGCGAGTTGTAACAGCGCATCGGTAACGCTCGGACTGATCAGCGTTACGTCGGCCTCGGCGTTAAGCAGCGCGAGCACTTTGCGCTGCGCAACCAAGCCTCCGCCGACGACGAGCACCGGCTGCCGCGTTACATCCAAAAATACCGGGAGATATCCCATCAGAGCGAAGAAATTCTAATATAGAGCCGTTTGATTAGACAGCATCCGTAATCAAGGTGGAAATGCGATATGAAGCTTGGCATTTTCAATCAGACCCGAAATACCTGGCTGTGCGAAAGCCTTGAGCAGGCGCGCGGGATCGCAGAGCAGGGCCGGGGACTGCTCGGGCGTGATAGGCTCGAACCACGGACCGGGATGCTGTTCGAGAACGAGTCGTTTCTTCCGATGATGTGGATGCACATGTTTTTCATGCGTTTCGCAATAGATATCGTTTTTCTGGACAGGGACAATCGCGTCCTGCGGATAAACCACAGCCTCAAACCGTGGCGCCTGTCATCGATGGTGTGGCGGGCGAGACGCGCTCTGGAGCTCGAGGCCGGCGCGGCGATTCGTAGCGGGACTTCAATCGGCGATTCGCTCGAGTTACGCGAAAGCCGATAGACCACCGGGAGGAAGGTCGCAATGGTTCGGATTGCACCATTTCCGGTGTCTAACTTGGTGTACGATCTGTGCAACGTCTTGTAGGTTGGTGAGGCGCACCTCACAAGGTATGAGGCTGCTCAATCAACTTCTTGTCGGTTATTTCAAGGGAATTTTGTTGCTTAGCTGCAACCATCAGTTGCATGCGGGTCCGTACTAAAATCTTGCTTTTGGAAAAAGGCTTGTTTTCCGGAGTACTATCTTGGCACAGGACCTGCTGTGGCAACGTATCGGAATCGGACACCGTACTCATGTTTCGTCGTCGAATCGGGACGGTTGTGTCCGGGGGGTTCAAGGAAACAGGTCGACGGTTCATTTCGGCCTTGACGTGGGGTGGACGCTCGCAGATTCGCGGGCTTGATTTGGGGGGCATTTCCAAACAACCCAGCGGCTGAGAAGCGCTAGATTTGTGAGCGCGCGGTGAGCATTGCGCTCAGTTTTAGATAAGAGGGGCTAATATTAGGATTTAAGGGCCAAACACAAGCCCAGATCAATGTCCAAAAGGAGGACACGGGAAATGCTGACAAGGAACTATCTGAGACTTCGCGAATGGAGCCGCGGCCAGACGATGACGGAGTATGCGCTCATACTCTCGGCGGTTGCGATCGTCGTGTTCGTCGGCTACCAGACTATGGGCCAGACGATTAAACAGCTGATCACCAACGTCGACGCCCAGATCTAACATCAGTCGTTTGTTGTTGACAAAACAGACCGGCGGCGAAAGGACCGAAGCCCTTAGCCGCCGGGCTTGTTCTGTAAGCATGTTGGGCCCCAATCCACAAAGCAGCCAAGCAGGGTTGAACTCGGAAAGTCCGATGCATTCCAGGCGCGGACTGTTCGGAGGGTACCGATACGCCGGGGGGCTAATCGGCGCATTCATTGTGCGCCGGCTCCATTCGACAACAAGTATTTCCGATATATCCAAATGCGCGACTGGGAGGTTCGCGAATCTGGGGGAAATTTGGGGGAATTCAGAAAAGGAGGAACCCGATGATGGGTTGGATCAGGAGACTTGGTTTGCGCCGTTTGATGGCGGGGCAGACAATGACGGAGTACGCGTTGATTCTCGCCGCGGTCGCCATCGTTGTCTTCGTCGGCTATCAGACAATGGGGCAGACCATTTCCAATTTGATCACGAACGTAGACAGCCAGATCTGACGGACGCCGTCGGTGGAGGCGCTAACGGGCGCCTCACCGACGGCCTACTTCGCACCAGCACGAAGCCGGGTGCGCTCGAAGAAACTAGAAGCTCGAATAGCGACATTTTGCGCCGCGCGCTCGGTCGAACGACCACCGAGTACGCGACGATAACCGCGACAATTATTGCGGCTCTGCTTGCCTCTTATGATAACGCGGGTGCGTTGACTCAACTTGTAGTGAATCAGGTTGGAGGCCTAATAGCCGCACAAGTTCACTAGCGGAGCGCGCGACGCATAGAAAAAACGCGCGCAGGAACGGGACCGATGGCTAGGCTCAAAAAGGGGGGATTGCGATGAGACGGCCGACTGTCTTCATTGCGCTTGCGGCGTTGGCGGCGTTGCTAGCCTCTATGGTGGTTTACAGCTCGCTCAAAAAGCGGGACGCCGCCGTTCAGGAGGCGATGGCCAAGACGACTCACATCGTCGTGGCGGCTACCGATATTCCCCTCGGAAGTAAGATCGATGCCGGTCAGGTCAAAATGGTCAGATGGTCCGCCGACTCCATCCCCGAGGGTTCCTACACCAATCCGGGCCAAATCATCGGCGCCTTCGTCAAAACCCAGTTCGTTACCGGTGAGCCGATCGTCGCCTCGAGGCTTTTTCTTGGACAGAAGACCGCGGGGGTCTTGCCGTTGCTCATTCCGCCCGGCATGCGCGCAGTCTCCGTCCCCGTCGACGAAGTGAGCGACGTAGCAGGTTTTGTCCTTCCGCACACTCACGTCGACATTCTCGTTTCTCTGCAGGCGTCCGGCGGCGGCAAGCCGCTTGCCAAAATCGTTCTGCAGAACGTCGAAGTTCTTGCGATCGCCCAGGAGGTCGAAAAGAAAAAAGACGAACCGGAGTCGGTAAAAGTCGTCACTCTGCTGGTGACCCCGCAAGAGGCCGAGCGCCTGGCGCTGGCGAGTCGTGAAGGCAGTCTCAGACTCGCGATGCGCAATTACACCGACAACAAGATCGTTCTTACCACCGGGTCCGATGTGGACCAGTTGCTTCATTCCTATAGTGAACCGGAGCCGCCGCCAGTAATGCCTGCCCAGGCCCATCCAGCGCCGGCGCCGCGCCCGGTCCACCAGTTTGACATCGAAATTATGCGCGACGGAAAGACATCGGAATCCGTCACGTTTGTGAGCGAGGCGATGGCCGACGATGCGTCGCCCCGTAAGCGTCACGGAGAGAACGTCTCTGCAATTGACGATTCCTTCAAACCGCTCAAGAACAATCCCAATCCCGATAGTGGTTCTTCGGGGGCGCCGTCCGGCTCGGCGAATCCGCCGCCGTCGGCCCCGCCGCAGCCATCGACTTCGAATTCGCCCACTGCTCAGGACACTACAAACCAGGGCAGCGGTGCGATTAGCGTTCCGACTGCGCCTCCTGATGCGGGTCGGGTAGCGGAAATTACAATTCCCTCCGCGGACGGCAAAGCCGACGCAGCTTTGGATGGCAGGAGCAAATCGAAAGTTCCTCAAACCACAGTTGTTTCGGAAGAGGCGGCCAAGGTAGCCGACTCGCGCTCTTACGGCGCAGATTCGAACAAACCTACCGCGCCGATATCGAAAACCGAAACTCCTGCGGCGAGCAATTCAGCAGGATTTGTCGGTGGGGATTCCCCAATCATAAAGGCTTCAGATTCCGAAAATTCCAAGCCCGCGCCAAAAACCATCGAAGTGCCGGACGAAGGTGAAGATACGTCTGCAAGTCACGCAGATGCGGGGGGAGCGGTGGCAAAATGAGTGCGCAACGCGGATGTCGATGGCTGCCATGGTTAATACTCGCTGCGAGCATGTTTGCCGCAGGTCTGTCCCACGCGGCGGAAACGCCGACCGTGCGCAATGCGGCGATCAACATGAATGCCGGCGAAACGCAAATAATTGAAAATCTTGATCCCTCAAGCAGACCGACAGCGATCGTAATAGAAAATCCTCATGCGTTGATCATTAACGATACTCAGCCGGGCAAGATCGTCCTGGTCGGAGCCGAGACCGGACGCTGGAATATCACAGTCAAGTTGACTGACGGCGAGACCGTCAACTACGCCGTGACCGTTAAGTCGATTCATGACTGGAGCAATCCGATTAAACCCGGGACCGCGCCCGCCGCGATCACCGATGAATCCAAACCGTTGGATGCGGGCGCTGGTGCTGTCGCGGCGGGAAGGGCCACGCGTGTCGCGGAGGCCTCGGCTCCGCCAAAACCGCTGGAAGGACCCCAGAACATCAAGGTTGCTTCGACAGCTTCCAGCGCCACGGCGGCTCCGCCGCAAGGCTTGACAGCCAGTACGCCGGGTGAACTTTCCTATACGTCGCCGGCGGCGCCCAACATGTGGGACGATCGGCTTAAGTCGGCTCCTCCTCCGATGGGTCAGGCCGCCTCGCAGGCTGCGCAGGGCAAGGGCGCACAGTTCCGTACGGATCCGATGGTGGGAACCACGACTACGGGTTATGCGACGGAAGGCGTGATGACTTCCGGTGGAACTCACTATCTGCCCGACGACGCTGTTTCGCTGTTGTTCGGAACCTCGCGGATTTTCGATTTCCCGCAGCGCATGAGGCGGGTATCGGTTGCAGATTCAAGCATCGCCGACGTTCAGGTCATCAACCCCTACCAGCTGAATCTGATTGCCCATAAGCCGGGATTCACCACCCTCGCGGTATGGTTGGGCAAAGGGCAATACGAAGAGCGTCAGGTGCGGGTTGAGACCGGCGGCAAGCAGCAAATCCTGCTCAACTGTATCGTTGCGGAACTGGACCGTGGCGCGATCGAAAACCAGGGGACCAACCTGTCAATTGCCCTGTCTCATCTGGGTATATCGCTGGTTGGCCTTCCCGGAGCGGTAGCAACGCCATTCAGTCCACAGACCTCTATTCAAGTATACAACCCCGCTTCGGGTACCTTGCAGCAGATTAGCGTCGGAGCAACGCTGCCGCCCGGGGGCAGTCTGATTCCGATGTTGTTGTCGCAAAACATTACGTACGGACTGGCGGCGGGTAACAGCAACATCCAGACGCAGTCATTCTTCGAGTATCTGGAAACCCACAACCTCGCCAAGGTGCTTTCGGAACCGCACCTGCTGGCCAGCTCCGGACAGGCCGCAAAATTCCTGTCCGGCGGTGAAATTCCGATCGTCATTGCCCAGGCGCTGAATACCTCCATTGTTTTCAAGGAATTCGGCACCAAGGTGAATTTCCTTCCCACTGTTATTGGGCTGAACGATATCGAGTTGCTGGTAAGTCCTGAAGTTTCCCAGCCCGACCCTGCAAACGGCGTGCAGATGTTCGGCTTCAGCATCCCGGCTTTTATCACTCGCAGGGCCGAAACGGTGGTGCGTATGAGGGACAACCAAACCCTGATAATCGCCGGCCTCATTCTGAGACGTAAACAGGAAGTGATTCAGAAAGTGCCGTACCTCGGCGATATTCCCTACGTGGCCGGGCTCTTCCGCAACACCTCATGGCAGGACAGCGAGAGCGACCTGGTGATTAGCGTTACGCCGCAAATCGTGCGTCCGCTCCCGCAAGGCGGGCAGGTCTATTCGCCGATAAATCGCGGCCCGATCACGCCTGAGGAGATTAAGACAGAACCTCTGAGCACGCCGGATGCAGGCAGGCCGAGGTTCTAAATGGGGATTTGCTCAGTGAGGAAGCGGAGCTAAGCTGGGACGGCTATGCAGTCGAAACGCGATGGAAAAAAAGGCACGCTCAGGGTCCTTCTGGTTGCCCAGGAGGCCCATCGTGCCGAAGTCAAGGCGTCGCTTGCCTCGCTTGGCGATCCACCGCTCGAGATCGGCGAAGCCGCCCCCGGAATCGTGCTGCGCAATGTCGCGGCCGCGAACCCCGACGGTCCTCCCGACGTCGTTATGGTGGCGTTCAACGGCAACGAGGACGAGGCGCTCACTTATCTGCAGCGCGCGACCGAGCTTTCGCCCCGACCGGTGCTGTTTGCTCTTCTCCAGGAACGATCGCCGGGCCTGATGAAACGCGTGCTGCGCGCGGGCGCCGACGAGATGCTGTTTCTGCCCATCGATCCCGGCGACGCCACGCGGGCGTTGCTCAAAATCAGTGAATCGCGCCGGCGAGAACAGCGCGGCGAGGGCGCAACCGTCATCTCGCTCACAAGTCTGATCGGCGGGACGGGAGTAACGACCCTGGCGGGCAACCTCGCGCTCGCGATGCGCTATACGCTCAATAAGCGCGTCGCAACTGTTGATCTCGACCTGCAGGCAGGCGCGCTTTCGATTTTCCTCAATGCCGACCCGGACAAGACGATCATGACCCTGGCCGAGACGGAGCGGAAAATCGATTCTCTCCAGCTCGAGACTTCGCTCGCGAAGCATCCGTCCGGGATTTACCTGCTCGCTGCGCCCAAGCGGATAGAAGACAGCGAGATGATCAGTGAAGTCGTGGTCGGCGCAATCGTCGACCTGATGCGCCAGCTTTTCGATTACGTGATCGTCGATTGCGGAACCCATGTCGACGCCACCAAGGTCGCAGCCTGGGAACGTTCGGATCATCTCTTTTATGTTCTCGACCAGTCGATCGGTTCGGCGCGATGCGCGTGGCGATTTGTCGACCTGGTTTCGCGGCTGGGGCTCAGCGGTTTGGAGCCCAAGTTCGTGCTGAGCAAATTTGTGGCGAGTCATCCGATCAGCGAGGAACAACTCGCCCATACGCTTGCGCAGCCGATTTACGCGAAGATTCCGCTTGATGAAAAAGTCCTCGAGCGGGCGCAACTTTCCGCGCAGGACATTTGGCAGATTGCGCCCCATGCGGCCGTGACCCGGGCTGTCGAAGAAGTCGCACGCAGAATTGAGGGTATCGCAGAAGCCGACGGGCGCGAAAAGTCCCTGGTTTCGCGGCTCCTCGAAGCGTCTCGACTGAAGATGAGGCCGGCATGAAGCTCGCCGACAAAATTTCGCAAAATACCGGAACCGCCCCTGCACAACAGGCTCCGTTCCAACGGGCGCTCGGCGGAAAAATTTCCAAACCGCGCGACGCGCAGGCCGAGGGTCTCCAGCAGCTGAAACTGGCGGTCCACAATCGGCTGTTCGAAACGCTCGACGTCGCCCGTCTCGAAACGCTGGAAGCCGGACTTGCATCACAAAAGGTCACCCAGGCCATCAATGACATTCTCACCGAGGAAGGTCGGCTGTTAACCGATACGGACCGCACCAACCTTGTTGAAGAAATCAAAAATGAATTGCTTGGCCTCGGCCCCTTGGAACCGCTGCTCTGGGACGACCAGATAACCGATATCCTGGTCAACGGCGCTCATCAGGTCTTCGTCGAAAAATTCGGCAAACTGCAGCTTACCGATGTTCAGTTTCAGGATGACCAGCACCTGATGCTGGTAATCGATCGCATCGTATCGCAGGTGGGAAGACGGGTTGATGAATCATCGCCGATGGTGGATGCGCGTCTGCCCGACGGGTCGCGTATCAATGCGATCATTCCGCCGCTTGCGCTCGATGGCCCGGCGCTCTCGATTCGGCGTTTCGGCAAGCGTCGCTACTCGATCGATGACCTCGTGGCGAAGGACACGCTGACCGCGGAGATGGTCGAATTTTTGCGCGTCATCGTGCGCGCGCGTTTGAACGTGCTGGTCTGCGGTGGAACCGGTTCGGGCAAAACTACCATGCTCAACTGTCTGTCGGCGTTTGTTCCGACCGACGAGCGCATCGTGACGATCGAGGACTCCGCTGAATTGTCGCTGCAGCAGCCGCATGTGGTTCGCCTTGAGACCCGCCCCTCGAATATCGAGGGCAAGGGTGAAGTTACGCAGCGCGAGCTGGTTCGCAACGCATTGCGAATGCGCCCCGACAGAATAATCGTCGGCGAGGTCCGCGGCGCCGAAGTTTTCGACATGCTTCAGGCGATGTCGACCGGCCACGACGGCTCGATTGCGACCATCCACGCCAACAACCCGCGCGAATCCATCGGACGCCTCGAAATGATGATGATGCTGTCGGGAATCGCAATACCGCAGCGCGCGATGCGTCAGCAAATCGCCTCAGCCATCAACATGGTCGTTCACGTCGGACGCCTCTCGGACGGAACCCGAAAGGTGCTCAAGATTTC
>DASPQU010000225.1:0-7012 GCA_035624805.1 Binataceae bacterium (SeqCode)
AGAATCAGGATGTCATCAAGGCGCAGCTAGAGATGACCTCGATTCTGAAGGATATCGAGATGACGCGCGACGATATCGCCGAGCGTCAGGCGACGCTCAAATCGATCCTCGGACGCGAGCCTTCGTCGGCGGACATCGAAATCGGCGATATCCAGCCGCAGACGTTCAAGATGGATCGCGCGCAACTCAGGGAAATCGCCTCCGATCGCGCGCCCGACGTCCTGATGGCGCGACATCTTGAGGCCAAGAGCGAGACCGAGCTGCGGATGGCGAAAGAGGATTATATCCCCGATTTCAGCCTCTCCTACATGTATCAGAAGACCGGGCCCGGGATGCGCGATTACTACATGCTGACGCTCGGCGCGAAAGTCCCGCTCTATTTCTGGCGCAAGCAAAAGCCTGCCATCGAGCAGGCCGTGCTCGAAAAGCAGGCCGCGGGGGACAGGATGCGCCAGAGCATGCTCGACGCGACCGCGGAGGCCGAGCGCAATCGCGTCGCAATCGCGACGCAGGACAGGATTCTCACGATCTATCGCGACGGGCTCATCCCGCAGTCTCGCGCGACTCTCGAATCGGCGCTGGCGGCGTATCGCACCGGGCAGGTGGATTTTCAGACCCTGCTCTCGGCGACGCTCGACGTGCTCAATACCGCGGAAAGCTACTACCGCGCGATGGCGGATCGCGAAATCGCGATCGCCCGTATCAAACAGATCATAGGTGAACAGTCATGAAGCGCATTTTCACTATCCTCATTGCGCCGCTTTTTGCGTGCTTGATTCTCGCGGCGTCGGTTCGCGCCGAAAATCAGTCCGCGTCCATTGAATCGCAAAACGAACGCGCGAAACTCGCGTCCATCCAGCTCAGCGCGGAACGTCGCCAACTGATCGGCGTGACGACCTCGACCGTCGAATACAAGGACATCGTCGATCGAATCGAGACTTCGGGGACGGTCGAGACCGACGAACAGCTCCAAAGCTATGTGCAGACGCGATTCGGCGGATGGATTCGTCGCGTGTATGCCGATCAGACGTTCCAGCACGTTTCGAAAGGTCAGCCGCTGTTCACGATCTACGCGCCCGAACTGGCGAGCGCGGAAAACGAGTACCTGCTCTCCGCCAAATCGGCGCGCGCGTTTGCGCCTAGCGGCGTCGATTCGGTCGCGTCGGGCGCGCAATCGCTCGCGGACGCCGCGCTCGATCGTCTGCGACTCTTCGGCGTTCCGGAGCGCGAGATAGCGCGGCTCAAACGCGAGGGCACGGCTCGCAACGAGGTCGAGATCGATTCTCCAGCGACCGGTTACATCACTGATCGGCAGGCGTTTCCCAACATGTCTGTGCAGCCCGACGCGCGCCTGTACACGATCGCGGACCTGTCCAAGGTATGGGTCTACGCTGCGGTATTTCAGGATCAGATCGCGACGATGAAAGTCGGTGATCCGGTCGAGATCACGATCGATTCGTATCCGGGCAAAGTTTTTCCGGGAAAAATCGATTTCATCTGGGGCGCGCTCGATCCGATGACACGCACCGCGAAGGTTCGATGCAATCTCGCGAATCCCGAGGGGCGGTTCAAGCTCGGGATGTTTGTCAACGTCGCGCTCGAACGCAAGCTCGGACGCTCGCTCGCGATTCCCGATTCGGGAGTACTCAGAACCGGCACGCGCAACGTCGTCTTTATCGATCGCGGCGACGGATATCTTACGCCGATCGATGTGCAGCTCGGCGCGCACGCAGGCGGCGAGTTTGCGGTGACGAGCGGACTCAAGGCCGGCGATCGCATCGTGACCTCGGCGAACTTCCTTATCGATTCGGAAAGCCAGCTTCAGGCTGCGATGGGTGCGTTCACTCCGGTTTCGCAGACCCAGAACGGCGCAGCGTCACAAGCGGCGAATCAATCGGCAACTATCGAGATCACAACCTCACCTACTCCTCCGCTGCGCGGCGACAACCAGATTGAGGTCCGACTCGCGGACGCATCGGGAAAGCCGATCTCGGGTGCCGACGTATCGATCGTATTTTATATGCCTGCAATGCCCGCGATGGGGATGTCGGCGATGCGAGTGCAGGCGAATGCGAAAGAGCACGGCAACGGTCGCTACCAAGGCTCGATCAAACTCGACAGCGGCGGCACATGGACCGTCACCATCGCCGCGACCAAAGGCGGTCAGACGATCGCCAGCCGTCAGCTCGACGTGAACGCCACAGGCTCGATGTGAGGAGACGCGGCCATGATTGAAAGAATCATCGCATGGTGCGTGCGCAACCGGGTTCTCGTTTTCATGGCGGTGGTCGTCACCGCGCTTGGCGGCGCATACTCGCTCGACCACATCCCGCTCGACGCACTGCCCGATATCTCAGACGTGCAGGTGATCGTTCACAATCAGTGGATGGGGCAGCCGCCGAACATAATCGAGGATCAGGTGACCTACCCGATCGTCGCCGCGATGCTGTCCGCGCCGCACGTCAAGGCGGTTCGTGCGCAGACGATGCCCAACGATTCGTATGTGTATGTCATCTTCGAAGACGGCACCGATCTCTATTGGGCGCGCAGCCGAGTCCTCGAGTATCTACAGCAGTTGCAGGGCAAGCTGCCCCCTCAGGTCAGCCCGATGATCGGTCCGGACGCGACCGGCGCAGGATGGATTTACGAATATGTTCTCGCGGATCGCAGCCATAGAATGAATCTCGCCGATCTGCGCGCGCTCCAGGAATGGAAGATCCGCTACGCGCTCGAAACCGTTCCTGGAGTCGCAGAAATCGCAACGATCGGCGGATTCGTGCGGCAGTACCAGGTGCGGTTGGATCCCAAGCGGATGCTGGCGCTCAAGATTCCGCTTCAGACCGTCATCGACAAGATTCGCGCGAGCAACAACGAGGTCGGCGGGCGCGTTCTGGAGATGTCGGGCGCGGGCTATCTGGTCCGCGGGCTCGGATATATCCGCTCGCTTTCCGATCTCGAGCAGATCGCGGTCGCCACGGCGCCGAACGGAACTCCCGTCCTGATCCGCGACCTCGGCGAGGTTGGTTTCGGTCCCGATCTGCGCGAAGGCGTCTCGGAATGGAACGGCGAGGGCGAGACCGTCGGGGGGATCGTCGTGATGCGCGACGGCGAGAATGCGCTGCGCGTAATCGATCGGGTTAAGGAGAAGATCGCGTCGATTCGCAGCACGCTTCCCGAAGGCGTCGAGATTATCGAGGCCTACGATCGTGCGCCGCTCATCTCGGAATCGATCGGCACGCTCCGGCGAGACCTGATCGAAGAGGCAATCGTCGTGAGCCTCGTGATCGTCCTCTTCCTGCTGCACGTGCGGTCGGCGTTGATTCCGATTCTGACCATACCGCTCGCGCTGCTCGCCTCGTTCATCCCGATGTACCTCCTGCACGTCAGCACCAACATCATGTCGCTGGGAGGATTCGCACTGGCGATCGGTGTGCTCGTCGATGCGTCGATCGTGATGGTCGAAAACGGCCATCGCCATCTCGGCGAGCTGGCGCATCGCGAAGGCCACCTCGACGAATTTGCGCGAGAGCGCGCGATTCTGCGTGCCGCCAATCAGGTCGGACGTCCGATTTTCTACTCGCTGATGATCATCCTGGTGTCTTTCCTGCCCGTGTTCCTTCTCGAAGCGCAGGAGGGACGGATGTTCCATCCGCTGGCGTGGAGCAAGACGTTTGCGATGAGCGCGTCGTCGATTCTCGCGGTCACGATCGTGCCGGTCCTCATGCTGCTCTTCATTCGCGGGCGCAGGGTCGGCCACGAATCGGAAAATCCGCTCTCGCGATTTTTCCAGGTGTTGTACATGCCGGTCATCCGATGGTGCCTGCGCCATCGCGTGCTCACGATCGCGATCAACGTCGTGTTCCTGGTGCTGACGTTGCCGCTCGCCTTCAAAATCGGCAGCCAGTTCATGCCGCCGCTCTTTGAAGGCTCGACGCTCTATATGCCGACCGCGCTGCCCGGGATGTCGATCACGAGCGCGACCGATTTGCTTCAGAAGCAGGATCAAATCATCCGAAGCTTCCCGGAGGTCGAATCGGTATTCGGTACCGTCGGGCGCTCGGACAGTCCCACGGACAACGCGCCGATGGACATGTACGACACGACGCTGATGCTCAAGCCGCGCGACAAATGGCGCGCAGGCATGACGTACGATCGCCTGCTCGGCGAGATGAACGCGAAGCTCAACTTTCCGGGAATCTCGAATACGTGGACGATGCCGGTACGAAATCGGCTCGACATGGAGCTGACCGGAATCAAAACCCCGGTCGGGCTGAAGGTGCAGGGACCCGACCTCGCTGGAATCCAGCGTATCGGCTCGGAGCTCGAGGAGATCCTTAGCGGCCTTCCCGATACGCGCGGCGTGTTCGCCGAGCGCGTGACGCAGGGATTCTATGTTGACGTCGATGTCGATCGCGCGGCGGCTGCGCGCTATGGCCTTACGATCGACGACGCGCAGACTGCGGTTTCGTCGGCGATAGGCGGCGAGAACGTCTCCACTGTTATCGCGGGGCGCGAGCGCTTTCCGATAAGCGTGCGCTACATGCGCGACTATCGAGGCAGCCTCGAGGACTTGCGCCGGGTGCTGATCGCGACGCCTTCGGGCGCGCAGATTCCGCTCGGCGAGATCGCGTCGCTTAGGCTCGCGCCGGGGCCCTCGATGATCCGCGACGAGGGCGGAGAGCTCACGGGCTACGTGTACGTCGACCTCAACACGTCCGACTACGGCGGATGGGTGAATCATGCGCAAAAGGTCCTCCACAAGCAGCTCAAGCTGCCGACCGGATATTCGATCCAATGGTCGGGCGAATACGAGTTTCAGCTTCGCGCGCGAAAGCGCCTGATGCTGGTGCTGCCGGTGGTGTTCGCGACGATCTTCTTCCTGCTTTACATGCTGCTTTCGTCGGTCGCGGAATCGATCGTGCTGATCGTTCCGTGTCTGTATGCGATCACGGGAGGATTGGTGCTCCAGTACCTGATGGGATTCAACTTCAGCGTCGCGGTCGCAGTCGGGTACATCAGCCTGTTCGGAATCGCTGTCGAAACCGGAGTCGTGATGGTGATCTATCTGCAGGAGGCTCTCGATCAAAGGATCGAGCGCGGCGAAGTCACGAACGCCGATATCGAAGCGGCGACGATCGAGGGCGCCGTTCATCGTCTGCGTCCCAAGCTTATGACGGTGGCGGTCGTGATGATGAGTCTTGCGCCGATTCTATGGGAAAGCGGGATCGGTTCGGACGTGATGAAGCCGATTGCGGCTCCGATCGTCGGCGGAATGATCACATCGACGGTTCACGTTCTCATACTCGTTCCGGTTTTCTTTGCGATAATGGCGGAGTATCGATTGCGAAAAGGCAAGCTGCGCGCGTCCGGAGATCATGGCAGTCATCACGAGGGTGTGACTTCGCGACCGGCAGTTTGATAAACGACCTCGCCGAACGCGGCAGGCAAGGAGACACGGATGGAACTCGCGAAAGATTGTATCGACGTCGGCATCTTCACCAACCACATCGAGGAGATGCGCGATTTCTACGCGAATCGGGTCAAGCTGCCGTACGAGGAATTGCTGCCGGTGGGAGCGGGCGTCAAACAGCATCGCTACGGCCTGATGGGCTCGGTGCTTAAGCTCAACGAGATTCGCGATCCGCTGCCGCCGCGTATCGACGGCGGCTATAAACGACTCGTTATCTCGGATCGTCGCACGCCGATGCCGTTTATCATGGCCGATCCTGACGGCAATGAAGTTTATCTCGTGCCGAGCGGCCATTACGGCGTCGAGCAGATCGGCGTGATCCTCGGAGTCACCGATCCCGATACGTTCGATCGCTTCTATGTTGACGCGCTCGGATGCGAACGGATCGCGCCGCATCGATATCGGATCGGAAAGAGCGTCCTTGCCGTCGAGCACGATCCCAAGGCGCGTCGCGCCGAGAAGACGCCCGCGAAGGACGCGATGGAAGTAGTCGGCGCGATGCGCGCGGTTGGGATTCGCTACCTCACCGTGCAGGTTCGCAATTGCAACGCCGAACACAGGCGCTTCATGGACGCGGGAGTATGGGAAGGCGCGCCGCCGGTGACGCTCGGCGATGTCGCGCGCATCTGCTTCATCCGCGACCCCGACGGCAACTGGATCGAGATCTCACAGCGGGCATCTCTGACGGGTCCGCTCCCGAAGGACTAGAAGTGAGCGCTTTTTGCCAGATCGTTCAGGAGAAAAATGGGCGAATACGCAATGAAATCAACTACTTAGCAACTGCTCATTTGGGTTCGTTTGGTAATTTCACGTTTCTGCGCCGACCTCCTTTGCGTCGCCACCGTATCTGGCGGCGCACGCCAGCCCTCGATCGATGCTTACAGAGTCCGCCCGCGAGAGAAAGTCTAAAATTTCCCGTGCCTTCCCACGCCCGAGGCGAAGCGTTGCGCGCCTTCGCGGGTTTCGCCCAACGAGTGATCGCTCCGATCCAGTGCATCTGCAGAACAAGAGTTCGGCTCACGTGATCCGCTGATTGAGCTCGCGCAAACCTTTACCGCGCCAACAGATCGACTGTCAACGGTGTCAAGTTGTGTTTGACATTGTTTGTAAAAAAATGCTACTCTGCGTATGTACGACGCCTGCGCCGCGAGGAAACGATGAAAGTCAGCTTTCGGGCGTTGTTGGTATTACTTATTGCCGGCAGTTGCGGGTGCGCGCCGCTCTATTATCTTCTGAACCCGGGGGAATTCTTTCGGCAGAACACCAACATAAACGGCGCAATGCCTCTTGGGCCAGACGATCAACTCCGAACCGTTGTCCTTCCGGTCGCTCTAGCTGGCACCGATATTCTCAACGATCCGAGGTGCTATGAGAGAATCAGAGGCACTACGTGGGATTACATCTACTACTTCACCTTTTTTCTCTCTTATCCCCCCGCTCCGCTAGACAGCGCAAAGTGTCTCGAAATTGCGTACAGGAAATTCTACGGCTACCCCGACGCTGCACCGTCCGTGACACCTACGCCCAGCGTAACGGCTTCTC
>DASPQU010000226.1:0-7125 GCA_035624805.1 Binataceae bacterium (SeqCode)
CGCGATAATCGCACTGAAGGATGCCGGCATCTCGATCAAAGATGTCGAGATGTTCGCGTGCGGGAATCTTTATCAGTCGAACGCGATGGTTGGTCAGCGAATCCTCCAGCAGATTGGCCAGACCGGCATTCCGGTGATCAACGTATCGAACGCGTGCGCGACGGGTTCGACGGCGTTTCGCGAAGCGTATCTGTCGGTCGCGTCGGGACTGTTCGACATCGCGATGGCGGTCGGCGTCGAGCAGATGGGTAAGGCCGGATTGCTTGGCGGCGGTGGCGCGGGCGGAGATCCAGCATACTCGCCCGAGGGCAAGATCGGCTCGGGCTTAATGCCCGCAGTGTTCGGCCAGGCCGGTATCGAGCATATGCGCCAGTACGGGACCACGATGGAGCACTTCGCCAAAATTTCGGTGAAGTCTCATAAGCACGCGACCAAGAATCCATTCTCGCAGTATCGCAACGAAGTGTCCCTCGAAGACGTGATGAACGCCCGGATGGTCGCCTATCCGAACACGCTATATATGTGCTGCCCGACAGGCGACGGTGCGGCGGCTGCGATCCTAGTATCCGAGGACAAGCTGAAGCAGCTCGCCGGTGGGCGCAAGCGCGCCAAGGTTGCGGCGTCGATCCTAACGTCCGATCCATGGACCGATCGCGACCTGACCTTCCCGGACGTGAGCACCCTGACCCAGCGCGCGGCGAAACTGGCGTACGAAAAGGCCGGCATCGGACCCGAAGATATCGCGCTGACCGAACTGCACGATTGCTTCGCGACGGCGGAACTCGTTCATTACGAGAACCTGTTCCTGTGCAAGAAAGGCGAGGCCGGCAAGTTTATCGACGAGGGCGGCGGCGTACATCCGAGCCTCGGCGGCAAGTCTCCGGTCAACGTGTCGGGCGGCCTGCTCTCCAAGGGGCATCCGCTGGGCGCGACGGGCGTAGCGAACATATGCGAGGTCGTATGGCATCTTACCGGTGACGAGCGCGCCAAAGAGCGCCAAGTTCCGAACGCGAAGGCGGGTCAAGCGCACGTTATCGGTCTTGGCTCAGCCTGCACGATCAATATTCTAACGGTCTAGGGATCGCGCATCCGACAGACGGCACTTTTGAGCAGGGGCCGCCTTCGGGCGGCCCCTTCATTTTGCGCGGACGTGGTAGAGTGAGCGGGAAGTTAAAGTAGTGCATCAATTTACGCGATTAAGAGGTTTCCAGGATCTTATTGGCCCCGGTGCGCGCACCGTCAGCCTCGTCGAGGAACGCGCCCGCGCGATCGCCGAAGCTCATGGTTTTCGCGAGATTCGCGTACCGATACTCGAGCGCGCCGATTTGTTTCAGCGCACCAGCGGCGAGACATCCGATATCGTCGAAAAGCAGATGTACGTTTTCACTGATCGCGATGAGGCGGAGACGCAGGTCGCATTGCGCCCGGAAGGGACAGCGGGCGTCGTCCGCGCCTATATCGAAGCCGGCCTCGATCGCAGCGATCCGGAGCAGCGATTCTTTTACAGCGGTCCGATGTTCCGTCGGGAGCGTCCGCAGAAGGGTCGCTACCGCCAGCACCATCAGTTCGGCGTCGAGGTTTTCGGGCGTGCGGATGCGGCATGTGATGCCGAATTGCTGGTGCTGATCGACGAACTGCGATGCAATCTCGGCCTAGAACTGCGTTTCGAGATCAATTCGATCGGCGATCAGACCTGCCGTCCGGCGTTCCGCGAGGCCGTGTATCGATTTGGGATCGAGCACGAAAAAGAAATCTGCGAGGGCTGCAAGCGGCGCATCAAGACGAATCCGCTGCGCCTGCTCGACTGCAAGATTGACGCGGAACTCACCAAGAGCGCGCCGCGCAGCGCCGATTATCTTTGCGATCCATGCCGCGCCCATTTTGCGCACGTTAAGGAATTGCTCGATGCGGCAGGGGTCGCGTACGTGGAGAATCCGCGGCTCGTGCGCGGGCTCGATTACTATTCGCGCACGACGTTCGAGGTAATTTCGGCGGCGCTCGGCGCGCAAAGCACCGTCGTCGCAGGCGGGCGCTACGACGGCCTCGTCGAAGCACTCGGCGGGGCGCAGGTTCCCGGCATCGGATTCGGAATCGGGCTGGAACGCGTGGCGCTGGCTGTGGAAGCGGCTGATAAGACTGCAGTCCGCAAGCCGGACGCGGCGATAATTGCGCTCGGCGCGGCAGCGGCTCGGAAATCATTCGAGCTTGCGCGTTCGATGCGCGCGGCTGGGCTCGCGGTCGAATCGATGTCGCCGGAGCGCAAGCTCAAGGCTCTCCTCTCGCGCGCCGACAAGCTGGGCGCACGATTTGCTATTATCATTGGAGAAAATGAAATCGCTAGAGCCGTTGTGGTGCTGCGCGATCTCACGAACTCCACGCAGTCCGAGGTTGCGGAAAACGCCATCGTCGAAACGGTTCGCAACGCATCCAAGTCCTAGGAACGCTCTATTTCGCGCACTAATGCCCAAAGGTATCCTTCCCTAGTTACACCGATGAACGATTCGAAATATTCACCGCTCCCTCCGTGGAGCCGCACCGATTATTGCGGAGCGTTGCGCGCCTCGGACGCGGGCCGCGACGTCGCGCTGTTCGGATGGGTCGCATCGCGTCGCGATCACGGACGCCTGATTTTTATAGACCTTCGCGATCGCGAGGGTCTCGTTCAACTGGTTTTCAATCCCGAGCGCGATGCGGCCTCGCACGCCGTTGCGGAAACCGTGCGGCCCGAGTTTTTTGTCGCCGTTCGCGGCAAGGTCGTCGCGCGAAGCGAGGGCACCGTCAACGCGGAACTGCCCACCGGAGCGATCGAAGTATCGGTGCGCGAGTGCGAGATTCTCAACAGCTCGCCGCCGCCGCCGATTCCTCTCGATGGCGAAGGCGCGGCTGAGGATTTGCGCCTGAAATATCGCTATCTCGATCTGCGCCGCACGGACATGCAACGCAACATCCGCAACCGTCACATCGCGGTGAAGGCGGTGCGTGACTATCTCGACGGCGAAGGTTTCATCGAAATCGAGACGCCGATCCTCTGGAAATCAACTCCTGAAGGCGCCCGCGACTACCTGGTTCCGAGCCGCGTCAATCCCGGTCGCTTCTATGCGCTGCCGCAATCCCCGCAGTTGCTGAAGCAGCTTCTGATGGTCGGCGGATTCGATCGATACTTTCAAATCGCGCGCTGTTTCCGCGACGAGGACTTGCGCGCGAATCGACAGCCCGAGTTCACGCAGATCGATCTCGAGATGACCTGTCCACGCCCGGAAGACGTGATGCGGGTGGCCGAAGGGATGGTCGCGGCGGCGTTCCAACGTGTGCTCGGTGTCGAAATCGAGCGTCCGATGATGAAGCTGACGTATGCCGAGGCGATGGATCGGTTTGGAATCGACAAACCCGACATGCGCTTCGCGATGGAACTACGCAATCTCACCGATGCGTTCAGCGCAACCGCATTCAAGGTTTTCGCTGACGCGGTCGCGCGCGACGAGCGAATCTACGGGATCGCACTTCCAGCGGAGCATCAATTGAGCCGCCGCGAAATCGACGAGATGACCGCGGCGATCAAGGCTCGTCACGGCCTCGGCCTCGCATACGCGAAGATCGGTTCCGAAGGATGGCAAGGCCCTGTCGCGCGGCACATCGCCGATGCCGAAAAGCAGCGCGTCGTTTCGGCGCTTTCTGCCGCGGCGGGCGATAGCGTGCTGATGGTCGCAGGTGATCCTGCAAAAGTTCGCCCGGCGCTCGGAGAGATCCGCCTTCAGCTTGCCGACAAATTCGACATGCGCAAGACCGGTGCGCTCAAGTTTCTCTGGATCGTAGATTTTCCGCTTTTCGAATACGACAGCGATGCGCGCCGGCTTGTAGCGGTGAATCATCCGTTTACCGCGCCGCATCCTGAAGATCTTCATATGCTCGACAGCGAGCCGCTCAAGGCGCGCGCTCTCGCCTACGATATGGTGCTCAACGGCGAGGAGATGGGCGGTGGATCGATACGTATTCACAGCCGCGAGCTTCAGTTCAAGGCGCTCGAACTGCTCGGGCTTACGCGCGAAGAGGCGCAGGATCGCTTCGGATTTCTGCTCGAAGCGCTTCGCTACGGAGCGCCTCCGCACGGCGGATGCGCGTTCGGCGTCGATCGGCTGTGCATGATGTTGTGCGGGACGGATTCGCTGCGCGATGTTATAGTGTTTCCAAAGACTCAGAAGGCTGTCGACCCGATGAGCGGAGCACCGTCGGAAGTCGATGCGCGACAGCTTCGCGAGCTTTCGATTAAGGTAACGGCATGACGATTTGGCGATCGATTCCCGCCGCCGCGGCGTTGTTCATTTTGAGCATCGGGTCGAGTGGTTGCCTTCCGGTCATCACGAGCACTGCCGAGAAGACCGTCGACCAGGCCAAGGAGTTCGTACCAAGCTCCAACCTTCATGCGCACGCGGTTCCTTCCATCAAGCAGGTGAAAATCAGTCGAATAGCGGTCATGCCGGTCGCATCCGATGTCGGGCCCGAAGTGATCGTTGCGGACGGCGGAACCGAGGCGGTCACGGCGGAGCTTTACAGCCAGGCTGCGATCGCCGGCGGATGGGAAGTTGTTGCGCACGACGATGTTACGCGTGCGATGCAGAAGTTTCCGCCGACGACACCTGCCAATCTGGACGAAAACGCACTCAAGCTCGGGCACGAACTTTCCGTTGACGGCGTCTTGTACGGGGAGTTGACGCAGTACAAGGAAAGGGTGGGGCTGGACTACGCGGCGCAATCGCCGGCGTCGGTCGCCTTCACGCTCAGGTTCGTCGATATGGCGAGCAAGCAGATCATATGGTCGGCGAAATTCGCAAAACAGCAGAAATCGCTGTCACAGAACTTTCTGGATCTCGTCAACTTCGTTCAGCAGAAAGCGCGATGGGTGAGGGCGCACGAGATCGCCCAGGAAGGCGTCCAAGAGGCGGTCAACAATCTCCACAACGATCTGAACCTTACGGCAAGTGTCGACAGGTTCGAAACCGGAACCTACGAACAGCTCAAATCCGGCCAACAGCGCTACAACGGCAGCGTCCGAGGGATCTATTAGGCGGCAAGCCGCCTGAACTGAGTCGCCACCCATTGCCCTTCGAGCTTTCCGTCAGTCCCAGGGTGAGCGTGACTTCATCCTAAGCGCCTCGGCGACCGCAGGATGCGCGATATGGCCGTCGTAGGTGTTGAGGCCGTGGCGAATCGCTTTGTTGGCCTGGCCAGCCTCAAGCGGTCCTTTGTCTGCCACTTCGAGCGCGTAGAGCAACGTTGCGTTGGTAAGTGCGTACGTCGAAGTATGCGGCACCATCGCAGGCATGTTCGTCACGCAGTAGTGGACGACATCGTTTCGGATGTATATCGGGTCCGCGTGAGTCGTCGGACGCGACGTCTCCGACATCCCGCCCTGATCGATTGAGAGGTCAACTATTACTGCTCCGGGCCTCATTCGCGCAACCATCTTTGACGTGACGAGTCGTGGAGTGCGCGCGCCGGGCAGCAGCACCGATCCGACTATCAGATCGGACCCGAGCAATTCTTCTTCGATCGTCGCCCGCGTCGACATCAACGTAACCGCGCTCGTGTCGAGAATGTCGTTGAGATATCGCAGCCGAATCGGATTGACGTCGAGAATGCTCACTTCCGCCCCGACGCCTGCCGCGATGCGGCATGCGTTGAGCCCCGCGGTTCCGCCTCCAATCACTGCGACGCGCGCCGGCCTGACCCCCGGCGCTCCGCTGAGCAAGACACCGCGCCCGCCGTTGCGAGCCTGGAGGCACCATGCTCCGACCTGGATCGCGAGGCGTCCCGCGACTTCGCTCATCGGTGCAAGCAGGGGGAGACTGCCGTCCTCAAGTTCGACGGTTTCGTATCCGAGCCCGGTGACGCGGCGTTTGAGCATCTCAAGCGTCAGATTTCGATCCGCGGCGAGATGCAGGTAGGTGAATATCACGAGACCGGGGCGCAGGTAGCGGAACTCCGTTGGCTGCGGCTCTTTGACTTTGAGGATCATCGATGCGCGCCGCCATACTTCGGGCGCACTTGCGATCGATGCCCCCGCCCTGCGATACGCCTCATCGGGAAATCCGCTGCCCAGTCCCGCGCCACGCTGCACGATGACGCGATGACCGTGCGAGCGCATCGCAGCGGTTCCGGCCGGCGTCAATGCGACGCGTCTCTCGTCAGGTTTGATCTCAATGGGAACGCCAACGATCATCCCGTCTCCTTTTCGCGCCCGCGTCGAAGCCTAAACGGGACCGCGAGATTATCCGTCGCCACCGCACGATCCATAGCCGCATCCACTGCGCAAGTCATCATCGCAGTTCGAGTCAATAGTTGTGGTGCGATCGAGACGCGTTTCAAGACAGGGGGGAACTTGACAACAGTTGCGCTGCCGCGCTTGATGAAATGACGGTCGCCGCGGGTCCGGCGATCAGATGTGCAAGGCGCAGCAGGCGTCAATTTCGCGGAGGACACATGGAGATCCCGCGGGGACTCAAATATTCGAAAGAACACGAATGGGTGATCACGGAAGAGTCGATCGCTACCGTCGGAATCACCGATCACGCGCAGGAGCAGCTTGGCGAAATCGTTTACGTTGAGCTGCCCGCAGTTGGCGACAAGGTCAGCAAGGACGATCCGTTCGGCGTCATCGAATCTGTCAAAGCCGTATCGGACATTTACGCCCCCGTGAGCGGAACGGTGGTGGAGGTCAATGAGGATCTCCCCGAAAGCCCCGAAACCGTTAATGAGGATCCTTACGGCGACGGATGGTTAATCAAGGTCGAGATGAATGATTCGTCCGATCTCGACGACTTGATGGATGGCGAAGAATACAAGGAAATGCTCGCGCGCGAACAGGAGTGAAAATTTCAGCTCCGCGCCGCGCCCGCGGAAGTTGATTCGGCGGCGACGGCCCTGGAGACGAACATCGCGAAACTTCCGACCTGCGCCGGTGGATTTATGATCACCATCATGAATCGCGTCGTATGACCCGGCGCAAGCACGAAGCTCTTCTGCGGCTCCAGATTCTGCAGAAACTCGATCTCGTGCGGCGTCATCTCGGCCAGCATCCGCGGCGACAGCGCGTTCCCGCAATAAACCATCGCGTTCGAAATGTCGCGG
>DASPQU010000227.1:0-3099 GCA_035624805.1 Binataceae bacterium (SeqCode)
TCCCGGCCGGATTCCAGCGCGTCGGCAGCAACATACGTGCCGCTGAACTGAATGTATTTTCAGTCAAGTAATTCTTACGATTTATAGAACTAAATTCGCCAAATTTGTGATTCTCGGGGATGCTTCGGATATGGGCGTCCGTTTTCCCTCGAATGGAAAAGATTGGAATTTTGCCCCTCTGGGAAGCAATCCGTATCCAGAGGATACACAACGAAAAGTCCCTTATGGGCACGGTCATATGGACCATCGATGTGAGTGACGACGATGGATGATGATGAATGGCTTAATCGTGCTACGTTTTGCGCTAATGGGAGGAAATCGAGATGGAATATCGGCTCGTGCCGGGCAGGGTTCAGATTCGAGATTTTTCGCTTTATTACGAACGCGCGGGGGACGGACCGACTCTCGCATTCCTGCACGGCTTGGGCGGAAATCATTTGTCGTGGTGGCAACAAGTGCCGTTCTTCATGCGATGGTTCGATTGCATCACGATCGACCAGCGCAGTTTTGGCCTTTCGCCCGATCCGGAAGGATTTTTCAACTCGGCACACTCTTCTGACTTGGGAGCGCTTCTCGATCATCTCCAAATCGAGAAGACCGTGCTGGTCGGGCAATCGATGGGCGGATGGACGATCGTTGGTTACGCCCTCGAGCATCCCGAACGTGTCGCGGCTCTCGTGATGGCCGATACGCCGGGGGGAATCTTCTCTCCCGCATCAGCGCAGATGATGCCGCGACCGGAGTCCCCTTCTCCTCTCCCGGTCACAGCAATTGCGCCGATCGGATCGATGCCCACTTACTCACGCGACTATTTCAGCCGACGACCCGAGATGGCGTATCTGTACGATTCGCTGAGAATCCTGGGAGCGCGCCCGCCCGAGGACGCGATCAGCCGGATTGGCGCGATTCGGCATGACCCCGCGCGGGTGCGCGAACGGCTAACGATGCCGGTGCTGTGCATCGAAGGTGAGGACGACATCCTGATTCCGCCCGCGATGATTCGGGAGGTCGTGAAAGTACTTCCCAACGCGCGGTTGGCGCTTGTTCCCCGATGCGGTCATTCGGTCTATTTCGAGAATCCCGACGCGTTCAATCAACTCGTGCTCGACTTCGTACGCGAAATCGGCTTCGCGCAGTCGCACACTAAATAGATTTCGCAAGAGCCTGCCAGAGTTGGCGGCTCAGGGCGGGTCATTGCGGCATCGTCGGAGCATCTCGTACAATTGGATCGTGAAAAGCCGGATGGCTCAAATAGTCCTGGGCATCTGGCTCGCCTCAGGACTGGTGTTTCTGCAGTCATGCGCGCCCACGGCATCGCAGACGTCGCAGCATGCCCCGCCTCCGCCGCTCGGATCGCTAAGCGCGCCCTTTACTCCCCCACCGGCGCACTTTTCGAACGACGCCCCGATCGATTCTTCGCAAAGCACCTCGCTCACCAACTATCTGCATTCACATCACCTTCCGCTCGTCGCCGCGCGCGTGCTGAAGAACGACAGCGGACCGCATCAGATTATTCTATACGGATTTGTGGCGACGTCATTCGGCAAGGCTGACGCCGCAGACAAAACGCGTCAGTACCTCAACGACAACGATGCGCAAGTTGACAACAGGATTAAGATCGAACCTTCGCTGGCATCGTCGGGAGCGGCCTCAACTCCGAGTGCCAGCGGCGCAACGCCTGACAACGGGTCGGCCACTTCCCCGGATCTGCAGGAATACCAAAATCAGCAGGCGGAAGCGCAGCGCCAGTATCAGCAATACCAGTATCAGAATCAGGGCGCCGGCATGATGGGGTTGCTGCCGTTCCTGATGATGTTCGGCTCGGTAGGCGGCGGCTCGTCAGGATTCGGCTTCGGCGGCGGCCCGATCACCGGGTCTCCGTACGGATATCCTCCGCCGACGTATCCGTACCCGCACAATCCGTATCCGGGGTATCCGCCCCCCTCCTACGGCTATCCGTACCCGTAACTCAGTAGCGGCTCATCCGCGCGAGGCGGTCGGCGTGGAAATTCGAATCGCCGAACAGTTCCTGCGTGACGCGGGCGCGCTTCATGTAGAAGCCCACGTCGAACTCGTCGGTCATCCCGATTCCGCCGTGCATCTGGATGCCCTCCTGAACCGCCAGCGTGACGCTCTTGCCGGCGCGCGCCTTCGCCATCGCGACGATGGCCGCCGCCTGATCGAATGACGAATCGAGCGTCTGCAGCGCCTTGAGCACCGCCGAGCGCGTCACTTCCATCTCACAGTAGAGTTGGGCGGCGCGATGTTGCAGCGCCTGAAACTCTCCTATCGCCTTGCCGAACTGCTTGCGCTCCTTGAGATAGGAGACCGTGCGCGCGAAAACGTCCTCGCTGATGCCGACCATCTCCGAGGCGAGCGCGACACGGCCTGCGTTGAGGGTTCCTTCAAGGGCAGCCCATCCCGAATCGACCGCGCCCAAAGCGGCGTCCGCGCCGACGGCGACCTTGTCGAACGTGACGCGGGCGGCGTTATGCGTATCCACCATCGAGGTCCGCTCCGCACGCACGCCCCCGGCCTTCGCGTCGACGCCGAACAGCGTGATTCCTTTCGTATCGCCGCTCGCGCCTGAGGTGCGTGCCGCGACGATCAGAAGATCGGCGACGTGGCCATCGATGACTACGGTCTTCGCGCCATTGAGAACGTATCCCGAGCTGGAGCGCGCGGCGCTGAGCGCGATTTTGTCGGGGCGATGCTTGGCTGTCTCATCGACGGCGAGCGTCGCGATCAACTCGCCCGCCGCGATCTTCGGCAGATACTCGCTCTTGTGCTTGTCGCTGCCGTATCGTGCGATCGCCGTCGCCGCGACGATCGCGGTCGAGAAAAACGGCGACGGCGTGAGGGTGCGTCCCAGTTCTTCCATCACGACGCCCGCCTCGACATAGCCGAGGCCAAGGCCGCCGTGGTCGGCAGGGACGAGGATGCCGGCCAGCCCCACCTCGACGAAATTCTTCCACAGCGCGCGCGAGAAACCTGTCGCGTCGCGATTGTCGCGAAGCTGGCGTAGGTGAGATACGGGGGCGTTTTTGGCGAGAAAGCTCCGCGTATTGTCGCGAAGCATCGACTGTTCTTCAGTAAGTA
>DASPQU010000228.1:0-3655 GCA_035624805.1 Binataceae bacterium (SeqCode)
GATCGAGTGATGCACGCGATGCATGTCGGGCGTCACGACGAAACGCCGAAGCCATCGATCGAGGTGCTCCGGAATCGCGACATTGCCGTGATTGAACATCGAGGTCGCATTCAGGACCACTTCAAACGCGACCACCCCGGCGGCAGACGCGCCAAGCGCGGCAACGGCAGCGATTTTCATCAGCGCCGAGAGAAGTATCTCGAGCGGGTGAAAACGCGCGCCGGTGGTGAAATCGAAATCGAGGTCCGCGTGATGCATCCGATGAAGCCGCCATAGGAGTGGGACCGCATGAAACATCACGTGCTGGAGGTAGATGATCATGTCAAGCGCGACCACCGTGCACGAAAGAAGTCAAGCCGCCGAAACTCATCGAGTGAAACAGCCCCCACTGTTTTTTCGATGCGAGTTCAGCCACTCCCACCGGAGTGACGCTCAGCAGAACAAAAGTGAAAATTGGATTGAGCGCGGTGACTGCGAGGTTGGCGGGCCATCGCACGATGCGCGGGAAGCAGAGCGCGCGGCGCGGCACCGCGTTTTCCCACGTCGCCATCACGGCGAACATCACGATGAATGCGGCGAGCCGAATCGCGGCCTCCCAGAACATGGCTCATCATAGCAGCATCGCGAGGCACCGAAGCGCAGGCGCGCGCATCGGCCAACACTTGCAAAGGCTAATTGCCGCGTTCGCGCGTGCTTGCGGCGAAGGCCAGCTCGACCTTCTGGCCGGCGAAGATGGCGTCAAACGGAACTGAATGATTCGAAGAACCGACGGTGACTTTGACCTCGTATTTTCCCGGGCGCGGAATTTGGAGTCCGAGATTGATTGCAAATGGCAGCTTCGGGCCTGCACCCACCGGTTGGTCCTCCGGCGGCGGACCGATTTCTATTTGCCCCTGCATCTCGGGCAAAATCGGAATTCCAGCTTCGTCGGCGATCACCACCTTCATTGGGACCTTGATGCCGACTTCATTCGGGCTGAACGACACGCTGAAGGCGATCGCCATTTGGGCCTGGGTCGGATAGCTCCCGGAACGATAAACGTTCCAATCCCCTCCCAGGATGAACAACTTCCCGTTGGCCACCTGGGCCGCGTCGGCCACCATTACGAAATTAATCTTCATATCCGTCGATTCTCCGAAACGACATCCGTTCGAACATCACTACCGATGTAGCGAGCCGAATCTCTCCCTCCCAAAGCACGGTTCATCATAGCAGCATCGCGCGGCAACGAAGCTCTTGCACGCGCAGCCGTCGCGCAATGCTATAAACTCCTCGTGCATCGTGAGATCCGAAAAGCCGTGCTCCTTGCCGCAGGACGAGGGACCAGGCTGGGAGTGTTGACGACTTCGACGCCCAAGCCGCTGCTCGACGTCGCCGGCATCCCGATTATCGAGCACATCGTCCGCGCACTGTACGGCACCGGCATCGCCGAGATCGCGATCGTGACCGGATATCTCGGAGAGCAAATCGCCGAATGGGCCCGCGGATACGTCGCGCGCAACCCGGGGGCGCGTATCCAAATGGTATCGCAACGCGAATTGAATGGGACCGGGGGCGCGCTTCTCACGGCGCGCGATTTTGTCGCCGATGAGAGCGCGTTCATCTTCGGATGGGGCGATATCCTGATGTCGCGGGAAAACTACCCTCGGTTCGTCGAAGCGGCGTGTGCGAGCGACGCGGATTTGCTCCTCGCGGTCAATCACGTCAACGATCCCTGGCGCGGCGGCGCAGTGTACGTGGATGCGGATTGGCGCGTGCGGCGTATCGTCGAAAAGCCTCCGCGCGGGACGTCGACGACGAACTGGAACGATGCGGGACTTTTCGCGGCAACGGAACTGATTTGGAAATATGTCGCCACTCTGCGACCTTCCGCTCGCGGCGAGTTGGAATTGCCGCAATCGATCGCCGCGATGGTTGACGATGGGCGCGACGTCCGCGCGATCGACGTGCGCGGCTTCTGGAGCGATATTGGAACGCCCGAAGACCTGGCGATCGCGCGCAGGACTTTTCCATGAGCCGGATCGAGGAATGGAGCGACTCCGAGCTGGAACGCGCGCGTGCGATGCGCGCGGCGCTGGGTGCGCTTGCGTCGCGGAATCGCTCCGTCGCGGTGCGCGCGCCCGGACGCGTCAATCTCATCGGCGAGCATACTGATTACAGCGGTCTTCCGGTGCTGCCGATCGCGATCGATCGCTCGACGATCGTTGTCGCTGCGGCGCGCAGCGATTCCCGCGTAACCTTGTCGAACGTCGATTCCACTTACGCACCGCGGGAATTCAGCCTCGAAGCTAAAATTCCGCCCTATCCAGCCGGCGACTGGGCCAACTACGTCAAGGCCGCCGTGCAGGGCGTGATCGATCATTTCGCGAGGCGCGGCGTCGATGTGCATCGGAGGCGCGGCGTCGCGATGCGATTTGACAGCGCTGTTCCCTCGTCTGCGGGTCTCTCGTCCTCGGCCGCTCTGACAGTCGCCGCGACGCTCGCGTTTATGTCCGTCAACGAGCTTGAGCTTGCGCCGATCGAGACCGCGTCGATGGTTGCGCGCAGCGAATGGTACGTGGGCACGATGGCGGGCGGGATGGATCAGGCGGCGTCGATTCTCGGCGCGCGCGATCACGCGTTATTCATCGAATTCAATCCGCTGCGAGTGCGGCGCGTCGCGATGCCGCCTGACGCCGCGCTTGTCGTAGCCGACAGTCTTGAGGTAGCGGACAAATCGGGCCGGGTGCGCGAGGAATACAATCGCCGGGTCGTCGAATGCAGAATCGCGGCGCGAATCCTGAGCCGCGCGTTGCATGTCGATGGCGCGAGGATTCTCGGCGATATCGTCGCTCGCGTTCCGGATTGGGACGCGAATGAACTCGTCAATGTTCTTCGTGATGCGGCTCCGGAGCGCCTATCCGGTGGAATTGCACAAGCCGCTGGCAT
Organism: Binataceae bacterium (SeqCode); assembly: GCA_035624805.1. Classification (GTDB taxonomy): domain Bacteria; phylum Desulfobacterota; class Binatia; order Binatales; family Binataceae; genus DASPQU01. The sequence continues at coordinate 2,929 of DASPQU010000228.1, forward strand.
TTTGGAAATGCCCGAAGCGCAGCTGCGAGGCGAGCTTCTCGGCGATGACAAATCGAATCCGGTGCGAATCGATGAAGGGCGGCCGCTCGAAATTATTCGCCGCGCGCGTCACGTGCTGACGGAAACCGAACGCGTTGTCGCGGCAGCGCAGGCGCTTTCAGTGGGCGATCTCTCGCGGATGGGCGAGTTGATGAACGCGTCGCATCAGAGTCTGCGCGACGATTTCGGCGCGAGCACGGCGCGCCTGGATGCGATGGTCGAATGCGCGCGCAGCGGGGGCGCGCTCGGCGCACGACTTACCGGAGCGGGATTCGGCGGATGCATGATCGCGCTCGCGCAAGAGGCGAACGCGCCGCAACTCATCGATGCTCTGAGGCGCGGCTATTACGCGAAGATCGAAAATTCGTCGAATGCGCTGTGCGGAATCGTGCGCGCGGGCGCAGGCGCAAGCGTTATCGACCTTTCGCCTTAGCGCGCACTCTTACCAGCGACGCGGCATGCGGCTGCAGCGCGAGCGTGGCGGGCGCATCACTCTCGAAATCGTCAGCTCCGACGATTGTCGCATCGCCTCGCGCGAGAAGTTTCGCAAGGTCGGCATCGTGCGGCTCGTCGTCGGTATTCAGAATCAGATGAAGTGCGCCGTCGGGCATCGACTTCGAGAGGATTTTGATTTCCGAACGCCCCATCAGATCGGCGTCAAGAGGCGGCTCGTCCGCTGAGGATGCAT
>DASPQU010000229.1:0-3002 GCA_035624805.1 Binataceae bacterium (SeqCode)
TGTTTGATCAAATCGATCGCGTCAATCGTCGGAGCCTGCTGACTTACGGATTCACATCCAGACTCTTCGCTCGGCTCACTTCCAGCGCGCCTCCGCCGGCCCGGCCGGTCGAAGAAAGCCCGCAGGGGGACGAGTCAGCCGTCGTAGCATCGTCTGACACCGGCGGCGCAAGCATCTTTGACCCCTTGATCGTCGGCGCGCCGGGGACAAGCGACAACGGCTATAACGTCGAACTCGCTTCGCTGACCGTGACGCAAGCCTTCGATACCACTTACCAGATATCAACCGACGGGATAGCGCTGTCAGACATCGACGGCGTGCTCACCTTGTTCCCCACGTCACTGATTTGGCTGGGATCGGAAGCCGCGTACGATCCGCGAACGAATCCCGGAGTCAGCTACGCGAGCGTCTATGCGGCGATCAGGCCCCCATGGGAGGAAACAGCATCGCGCTTGTACATGGGAAAAGCGCTGCAGGGCTCGTTTGTGCAGGTCGGATATTTTTATGTGCGGCAGCAGAATGCCGTCGCGGGTAACTCGGCCTCGAACGCCGCGCAGTTTCTTTCCGCGCGAGCGTATACCGATCTTTTCGATCGAGTGGGCGTATACTTCGGGCCGAACTACAATCTGGCGGCCCGGTTTCTTCAGTCTGCTCAGTACGGCATAAGACTGAAATCACCCTGCGATTGCTGGGCGTTTGATACCGGAATCACCGACTCATTCAATCCCAGCGAGGTCTCGGTACAGGTCCAGTTGACGCTCGGCGGGCTGGGATCGCTCGGGCAAAGTCCATTCGGGCGAAATCCATTCGGCACGATGGGGATTGTGGGAAATCAGACCGGAGTTCTGCCTACGTATTGATTCTGCGCCGCGACCCGCGGGGTTCGACTAAAAGTAAAGGAGAACGATCTCGGTCAAAATCCAGAGCACGACCGAGATCAAGAGCTGCCTATCCCTGAGGAGCACGCGCGCCGGGTCGCCCCCGTCGTCGCGCGCGTCGACCAAAAACAGGTAACGAAGCATCCCGAACGCAACGTACGGCACCGTCACGTACTGGTAGCGTGTGCCGAGCTTCGCTCCGACTTCGGGCGATGCCGTATAGATCATATATCCGACCAGCGTCGCGCCGCCCACGATCGCCAGCATCTGGTCGATAAGTCGTACGCTATATTCCGCGAGTGCACCGCGATGGTTTACCGCGTTTCCTCCGAGTACCCTAAGTTCGTGACGCCTGCGCGACAACGACAGAAAGAGCGCCAGACCAAACGTTATGAAGACCAGCCACGGAGATACCTCGACGTTGATAGCCACTCCTCCTGCGAACGCCCGCAACACGAAGCCCAGCGCCACCGCTATTACGTCGAGGACAACGACCCGCCGCGCCCACAACGAATATACGAACTGAAGCGCTACATAGGTCGCCGCGATGAGAAGAAAACGCCATCCCAGGACAGCGCTAAGCCCAAACGCGATTGTTCCCAAGACCGCGGCGAAACGAGTCGCCGTTTCGACGCTTACGTCACCGCGCGCCAGCGGCCGATCGCATTTCTCGGGATTCAGGCGATCGGTTTCGCGATCGGCGATGTCATTTATCACGTAACCCGTGCTCGCCAGGGCGCAAAACGCCGAAAATCCGATTGAGGCGAGCACGACATCGCGCGCGACAAACAGATGGCGGCTGAAGACCAGCGCGACCAGCACCAGCAGATTCTTGATCCACTGATGAGGCCTCGCCAACCGCATCAGGCTGGCATAGGCGCCAGTCGATGACGCGAAAACCTCTTCGCGTGCCACATCCATGGCATGTTTTGTATTGGCAGCAGGGCGGTCTGGCAAGACGGGTAGGCAAACCACATTGGATTGCGACGCGGTCGATGCGTTTATGCGAATGGAGAAAAATCCTAATCCTGGAACTTGAATTATTTTGCTACAAGTCGTAGAGTTTTATATCCGCGCGGATCGCCGTACTCGCGCGGTGCGGAAGCGATGGAGAATAACTCCAATACTCCCGGTTCAGCGACGCGCGACACGTTTCGCGAGCCTGCGCTGAAGGATCTCAGGAGCCAGCTGCTGGGTGGAAGCGCTGCAGCGCGGGAGATCGCGATCCTGTCGATATGCCTGAGTTTGACGATCGTCGCCATACGCAACGTCAAGCTGCCGCCCAATCCCGATTTCGCCAATGCCGCTTTCGCGCTGGAAAGACTCGGCAGTCGCACCGGCTTCGAAGCGATGCGGCTTGCCCTGATTACGCGCGACGACCTGGTGCATCTTACCGAACTCGACGCCCCGGCTGCGGCGCCTGTACCTCCGGTTCAACCGCACAAACGGCATTTGAGAGTCAGCAAGGCGGGGCAGCGCCTGAGAGCTCTGGTCAGAGAGCACCATCCGGCGCTGCCGCGCCCCCGTCTCGAGATGAAACGTGTGGAAACGGAAACCGAATTCGGGTATTCGCTGCTCGCAGGCCTGTCGCGCCTGGTGAGTGTACCCACGCAGGTGTCGGCCGATATCGGCGAACGCATCGTATCTATCGAAAACGGTGCGCCCCTGGATTTTGCCCTCTTGGGCGGCGAGGCGGCGCTAATGCTGATCATATTCGTCCTCGTCTGCGGAAGCGTTGTCCAACTGCGCGATATGTTCGGCCTCTCTCGCGCCGGTCTTCGCGATTTGAACGACGAAGATTCCTCAATCTAGTCCCAACCAAATCGAAACAATCACCGCCTTGATACGCTTACGAGCGAACCTCTGGCTCTTGCGCGGGTCTTGAGCGGGGCGTTATGACCGAAGCGGCGGGCACATCCCGTGATTTATCCGCAGCGAGATTTAAAACGAAGCATGAGCGATTTCAGCCACGACAAAACCGGACCGGGCGCAACAATCGATATCGAAGGGCTGCGCCGTTTCATACGCGACAAGAGGCTCGGCGACGCCGCCGACCTGCGCACCGAGAACATCTCTTTCGGCCACTCGAACGAAGTGCATCTCGTACATTTCGAAGGTAGATCA
>DASPQU010000230.1:0-2291 GCA_035624805.1 Binataceae bacterium (SeqCode)
CGCGAGCTTCATCCCGAGTTGACGATCGGCGACGACGCTCCGTCGCGATTCCATAAAGAGGGCGCGGCTCAAGCTGCGGCTGCGGCTTCAACCGAAGCTGCGCCCAAAGCGGAAGCCGCGCCAAAGCCGGCGCCGGCGGCATCTGCCCCAGCGCTGAAACCGACAGCCGCGCCCGCCCCCACGGTTTCGGCTGCGCCGGCGGCTTCGACACCAGATGAGGAATTCGATCCCGGCGCGTGGGAGGTCCCGATCATCTGCAAGGATTGCACGTCGCACTACACAATCCCGTATCGGCATTTTCAGGCGGGCGTCGTTTTCTATTGTCCTCAATGCTCGGGGTCATTCGTGCCCACGTCGAAGATGTGCAAGATGGTGCGCGACACCTTCGAGGGCTTTTTCGAGCGGCGCAGACGCGAGCGCGAATCGATGGATACGCGACAGACGCGCGAGCGGGCACAGCTGGACCAGCGTCAGGCTGCGGAGCTCGACGAATTCCAGACGCGACTGCAGGAGATGGCGGCGGCGATGAAACCGGCGGGCAAGCTGGTGCGCCCCAAGGGAATCGCCGCGATGTTCACCTGATTCTTATGCTCGAATCCTGAATTCTTCGGTGGGGAGGCGTCCCTGCCTGTCCGATTCGATAACAGAAGGGTTACTCGCCCGAGTCTTTCGTAATCGACCATCCGCGAGCGTGCAGTCGCGCGCAAACTTCCTCGATGTGCTCGGGGCCGCGCGTTTCGAGCTCGAGCATCACACGCGCGCTTCCGATCGGGACGTCGCGACGCGTGCGATCGTGAACGATCGTATGGACATTCGCGCCGGTCTCTCCGACAGCGGCAAGCAGCGCCGCCAGCTCGCCCGGACGATCGTGCATTCCGACTGAGATGCGCAGCATCCGGCCCATTTTCGAGAGACCGTGCTCGATGATCCTGTCCAGCAGGTTGATATCGATATTCCCGCCGCTGACGACAATCACGATAGTCTTTCCCGCGAGCTCGTCCTTGATTTTGAGTGCGCCGGCGAGCGCCGCTGCACCTGCGCCCTCGGCGAGCATCTTCAGGCGCTCGAGCAGAAGCAGCACGCTCTCGCCAATTTCGAAATCGTCGACCGTAACGGCGCGCCGGACCCGTCGGGCGACTATCTCGAACGGAATCTTTCCGAGTCGTCCGGTCGCGAGGCCGTCGGCGATCGTGTCGACGGGCCGGCCAATCGAGCATGCAGTCCCGGCTTTGAGACTCGCGCTTAACTGCGCGGAGCCCGCCGCCTCGACTCCGACGACTTCGGCCTTGGGTGCTGCGGTTTCGAGTGCGAGCGCTATTCCCGCGAGTAGTCCGCCGCCCCCGACCGGAACGAAAATGTAGTCGGGCGAAACTTCTTCGACAATTTCCAGTCCTATTGTTCCCTGGCCCGCGATCACAAATGGATCGTCGTATGCGTCGACGAATGTCGCGCCGGTTTGCGCACGAATCGTTTCGGCTGCCGCTCGCGCTTCCTGGTAGTCGACGCCTTCGAGCACGACGTTCTGACCGTAGCCGCGCGTCGCCGCGATCTTGGCAATAGCCGCCGTTCGCGGCATCACGATCGTGGCCTTGATTCCGGCGCGCGTAGCAGCATATGCGAGCGCTTGCCCATGATTTCCTGCCGATGCCGCAACGACGCCGCGCATCTGCTCAGCCTCGGTCATCGCGGCGATTCGATTGAACGCGCCGCGAATCTTGAACGATCCGGTCTTCTGCAGATTCTCCGGCTTGATGAACACGCGCGCGCCCAACATCCGTTCGAGCGTCGCGCTGGTTACCAGTGGCGTCGGCTTGGTCGCACCGACCAGACGCTTTCGCGCAAGCTCGATATCCGCGATGCCAGGGCTCATCGACTTATTGGGACTGCGCTGAAGATCGTCTCACCGCACGGTTTTGGGTTCGAACTGATAATCGCGCGCCGCGCCAAGCCGCGCGCCTTCGAACTCGATCATCTTGCACGAGCCGGTTCGATAATCGAGATCGAGGATCAGGTTACGAATCGCACGCTTCTTGACCGAGTCGATCAGGGCGGCGATCGAGGCCTCGTCCAGCGCCGAGATTGACGCAATATCGCGCGTCGCGACGCCGCTGGTTTTTACGAATTCGCGTGCACGCTCTTCGCTCGAAAACCCGAGTATCCCGGCCCACGACGTCTCGTTCTGCTGATACGCGATGAGCGCGCCCTTTGAATCAACAAGAAAGTAGAGCTCGGAAGTGTCGGCGGCGAGCACGGCCTCACGCGCTCTCTATCTTGAGTTGCCCGGAACGGAT
>DASPQU010000231.1:0-2301 GCA_035624805.1 Binataceae bacterium (SeqCode)
AGTCGCGCCTTGTCGCCGACAATCCGGCGTTCAAATACAGCGTGATCCGCGCCCCGGCATTGGGGCTCATGGATTGACGCCGTGAGAGCATCGGCGCCGCGCACCCGTTTGAACGCTTCGTAAAGCGTTTCGACGTCCTCCGACAGATACTTCTCGGTATCGAAGATGTTTCCCTGCGCTGGAATCGTCTCGCGAGTTTCGCGCAGATGAAACGTCGGATTGACGATATCGTGATGACCGGACCAAGCGCCGGTGAGAATCGCGGAATGGCTCGGCCACGTGATGCTCGGGAAGTTCGTCGTCGATCCGTGCGATAGCATCGCGCCCGCACCTATCAGCCGCGCCAGATTCGGGATTCTATCCCGGCTGCCGGCGAGCTGATGCACAAGCTCCGAATGCGAGAGCCCGTCCATTATGATCATGTACACGCGCTCGGGCCGCTTCGCGCGATCCGCAAGCTCCGTCAGCGCTTTTCCGTCCTGCCGGCGCATGTAGATTCCTGCATGACCGTCAAGGATCGGAAATCCCATCAGGTGCGCGATCGTCGGAGCGACGTCGACCTGCCGCGCAGCAATCCTAAAGCTGCCGGGACGAACGCCGGGGCCCGAAAAGATTAGCGGCGCGCGCGATTGGACCGCGTCGAGCGCTCCGTGCTGACCGGCCTGGATTCCGTAGGCATAGGATTTCGGGCTGACGATCAAATCGGGGCCGCGCGGACTATCGAAGATCTGGGCGATACGCTCCATCGCGAACGGATGGCTCAACGTATGCGGCTCGTGGAAAGCACGATTGGGGTCATCGTGCGCGAAACCGCTTTCGCGCGCGGCCGCGAGTTCATCCGCGATCGTTGAAACGGCGAACGGATCCTCGTTCGCGATCGGATTTTCGCCGATCTGTTCGATTATCTCGAAGTGCAGAGTCCCCGCTTCATCCGCGAGGCGCTTGAAGCGAATCATCCCGCGGCGCGCCCATACTTCGTACGCGCCGTCGCGCCACGTCGCGACGAAATCGACGTGATCCGCAGCCGGGGATTCGGCGACCAGCGCTGCGATCGCGCGATCGCCCGATTCGTACTGATTGGGATCGAGTCCCTGGCCGCCCGCCCGCTCCGGCCCGCGATTAATAAGCACTCATTTCCTCCCGAACGCAGGGATCAGCTTAATTTCATCGCGGCTCGCCCGGCAATCAGGTGATTTCGCCGGATTAACGGAATTCTTTTAAAATGGTAAGATTGAATCGTGCGAAGAAAGACAACCATTTACGTCGAAGACGAGTTGCTCCGGGCCACAAAGATCGCGGCGGCACGCGCAGGCAAACGCGACTACCAGGTGGTTGAAGAAGCGCTGCGCGCCTACCTCGGGCTCGAGCTTCTGGAACGGGTGGGTGCGCGATCCAAACTGACCGAGGACGAAGCGCTCGATCTAGCCTACCGGGAATTGCATCAAACCCGCCGACCCTAAAGTTCACCGGGTCGTTTTGGATCCCGGCGTGCTCATCTCGGGACTCATCTCCGGACGAGGAGCGCCTCGCGCTCTATTGCTTTTGTGGCTCGAAGGTTCTTTCGAACTGATCGCTTGCCCTGCGCTTCTCTCAGAATTGGAGCGTGTGCTGTTACGATCGAAATTCCGAGCGTACGTCACGGCGAAAGAGGTCCGCGACTACGTCGCCCTGCTTCGGCGTCTAGGTTGCGTCGAACCTGATCCGGACGTAGTCGGCGGCGTCACGCCCGACCCGGGCGATGAGTACCTCGTTGCTCTGGCAGACGCTGCCCGCGCCCATTTTCTGGTCTCCGGCGATCCGTATCTCACCGAACTCAAGCAAGTTCGGACACCGGTCCTCACACCGAGGGCTTTTCTAAAGCGTTTTGCCTTGTAATTCTCGCGCACCGTTCGACAGACATTTGCATCGATTCGAACATCTTGACGCGACCGGCTGGGAGGCGCAAAGGTTCTTGTGCCGCCTGGCCCTCTACGCCCGATCGGGTTGTACGATGGTCGGGCAAGACGGCCGAATGAGCTAGAGGGCGGATAGCGATGAGTACCATCAACGAAGCAGGCTTCGAGTCCCGGATCGGCAAGGGCACCAAGGTCTCGGGCAAGATCTCTTTCAAGGCGACCGCCAAAATCGAGGGCGAAGCCGACGGAGAGATCACGGCGGACGAAATCGTCGTCGCCCCGGGCGCGGTCGTAACGGCGCGAATTACCGCCGCGCGGGTTTCGATCGCCGGAACCGTAAGCGGGGAGATTGTCGCGCGCGAGCGTGTCGAGTTGCAGCCTACCGCCCGAGTGCGATGCACCATCA
>DASPQU010000232.1:0-8061 GCA_035624805.1 Binataceae bacterium (SeqCode)
CGCCATCGCCGCGATAATCGCGTCGCGCATCTCGATTGTTCCTGCTCGTCCGCCGAGATCGCGGGTGACGTGTCGACCGGCCTTGATCACGTCGTGCACGGCTTTCGATATCCGCGCGGCTTCATCGGGATGCCCCAAATATTCGAGCAGGAGCGCCGCCGACATTATCACCGCGGTCGGATTGGCGAGATTGCGTCCCGCGATATCAGGCGCGGTTCCGTGGACCGCCTCGAAGATCGCGCCCTTCTTGCCGTAGTTCGCGCCCGGCACGACGCCCAGACCGCCGACGAGGCCCGCGCACAGATCCGAAACAATATCGCCGTAAAGATTTTCGAGCAGCAGGACGTCGTACGACGCGGGATCGGTGACCAGCCTCATGCAGGCCGCATCGACAATCGCTTCGTTGTACTTGATTTTCGGATATTCGCGCGCGACCGTCCTCGCACAATTGAGGAAAAGTCCGTCGGACAGTTTCATGATGTTTGCCTTGTGAATCGCGGTGACGGACGTGCGCTTGTTGCGCCTGGCATAATCGAAGGCGAACTTCGCGATCCGTCGCGACGCTCGCGCGGTGATTACCTTGACGCTCTCGACGACGCCGGGTGCGACCTGATGTTCTATGCCAGCGTAAAGGTCTTCGGTGTTTTCGCGCACGATTACGAGATCGACATTCTTAAACGGGGTGCGAATCCCGGCAAAGCTGCGTGTCGGCCGGATATTGGCGTATAGGTCGAGTTCGCGCCGCAAATAAACGTTGATCGAGCGGTATCCCTCGCCAACCCGCGTCTCCAGCGGCCCCTTGAGAGCGACACCGGTGCGTCTGAGCGAAGCGAGAAGCTGATCGGGAGCCGGAGAGCCGTAGCGCTTCATCGCGGCGGCGCCCGCGAGCTGACGGTCCCAATCGATATTCACGCCGGTCGCGTCGATAACGCCCAGCGCAGCGTCGATTACTTCCGGACCGATACCGTCGCCTGGGATCAAGGTCACTTGTCGCGGGGCACGTCGCGGGCTGCGCGCGGGAGAACTGTTTCGCTTTTGCGGCACTGGCGGTCGAGGCTCCTTTCACTCAGGACAGTCGATAATCGCTGCGACGATATCTGCGACGTTTGTCCCGGTCGGCCCAGTCATGAACAAATCTCCGGCGACGTTCAGAAAACTGTACGCGTCATTGCGTGCGAGCGCCTTCTCGGCGTCGGCGCCCGTCCGCGATCCGCGCTCGACGGTATCCGCAAATGCAAACGCTCCGGCTGCATCGGTAGGACCATCGATGCCGTCCGTTCCCGCGAACAGCGCGGCGATATCGCGCGTTCGATCGCGCGCCAGCTCGATCGCCATCGACAAGGCGCACTGCTGCGCCCTTCCCCCTTTTCCGTTGCCACGCACGGTCACGACCGGTTCCCCGCCGGACACAAAGCAGGTTCGCGCCTTTCTGATCGATTTCAACTCGATTGCGAAATCGCGCCCGAGCTGGTCGGCTTCGCCGCGTAGGTCGCGCCATCGCTCGACGCTGTAGCCGAGACGCTCGGCTGTCCGCGCCGCACCGTCAACGGCGGTGCGATTATTGCCAATGACTATATTCGTGACATTTGCGGTTTCCGGATCTCCCGCTTTCACGGTCTCGGGAATCTCACCGGCGCTGCCGCGCTCAAGATGGTCGCGAATGGCTTCGGGTGCGCGGCCCCACAGGTCGCGGCGCTTCAAAACCGCGATCGCATCGCCGAATGTGGTCGGATCGGGAGCCGTGAGGCCGGACCCGATGGTCGCCAAATCGTTACCGGGAACGTCCGACAGTATCAGCGAGAGCACGCGCGCGCCGCGCATATGACGGAGCAACTGCCCGCCTTTGACGATCGACAGGTGCTTGCGCACGGTATTGAGCTCACGAATCGACGCTCCGGATTTCAGCAGTGAGCTCGTCAGCGCAATCTTGCTCTCGAGCGGGACCACGTCGGGCGGCAACGCAAACATCGCCGACGCTCCGCCGCTCAGCGCGACTATCATGAGGTCATCGGGGCGCCTTTCGGACAGCATCTTGATCGCTGCCGAAGCAGCGACCACCGACGCTTCGGAGACCTGCGGGTGCGATGATTCGCATATCCGGACGGAGGGATCGGCAAGCTCCCGATAGCGGCTGAGCCAATCGATACCTGCGGGCGCGACGACCAACATCGATTCGATTTTTGCGCCGAGTCCTCGGCGCAACGCCGCCGCCATCGCCGGCGAGGCCTTTCCGATTGCCAGCGCAAGGACACGCCGAGCCGTTTCGAGCATTGCTGGAACTTCGCTGCTGCCTGCTATCGCACCGTCCATCGCATGCTCGATCAAGATTCCGGGTTCGACGGCCTGGATTGCGGCCCGAACGATAGCTTCGAGGTCCGAGCGTGAATCGGAACTCAACGTTTGCGCCTGAGCACGCGGACCGGTTCTCCGGGGGAAGGCGCGACCAGCACCATGTCTGTCATCCCGACGAAGAGCCCGGTGCCGACGACACCGGGAATCTGCGTTACGTCGCGATCGAGGCGGGCCGGGCTGCGGATCTCTCCGACCGCGCAATCAAGGATCGGGTTTCCGTTGTCGCTGAGAAATTTCGATCCGTCGCCATTGCGCCGGTCGCGCGCTTTAAGTCCCAGCGGCTTCAATCGACGGGCAACGTAATCGCGTGCGAAGGGCACGGTTTCGATCGGCAGGCGGCGATGCGCGCCCAGGTGTTTAACAAGTTTTTCGGGACCAACCAGAATCACGACGCGCCTGGAAGCCGCTGCGACGATCTTCTCGCGCACCAATGCTCCGCCGTAGCCCTTGATCAGATTGAGTTCCGGATCGACTTCATCGGCGCCGTCAAAATCAATATCAATCTTATCCGCCTCTCCGAGCGTGGTCAGCTTGATTCCGCATTCGCGCGCCAGTTCCTCACTGGCGAGCGACGTCGGGACGCCGCGAACCTTGATGCGCCTTGCGCCCAGCGCGCGGATAAAGGCGCTCGCCGCCCTGCCCGTTCCGAGCCCGATCGTCATGCCGGGCTTCACGAGACGGATTGCGTATTCGGCAAGTTTGTCGAGCGGAGTGTGATCGATCGTGGTCATGAGATATTCAGCGTGAGCAACCGTGGATGAGATTCATGAATTCCTGGCGAGTCTCGCTGTTCTTGCGGAACGTCCCGAGCATCGCCGACGTGGTTACGTGCGAGTTCTGTTTTTCGATCCCGCGCATCCGCATGCACATGTGCTCGGCCTCGAGCACCACGCCGACGCCAAGCGGTTCGATCTCTTCCATGATCGTATGCGCGATCTGGCGCGTCAGACGCTCCTGCACCTGAAGCCTGCGCGCGTAGATTTCAACCATCCGGCCCAGCTTCGACAGTCCGACGATGCGGCGATTGGGCAGGTATGCGACGTGGGCCTTGCCAAAGAACGGCAGCAGGTGATGTTCGCACAGCGAATAGAAGTCCAAATCCCGGCAAACGATCATCTCCTGGTACTCTTCTTCGGCGAAGAGCGCTCCGTTGATCGCGACCTTCGGGTCCTCGTAATAGCCGCGGGTCAGGAACTCCATCGCGCGCACATAGCGCGCAGGAGTGCGGATCAATCCTTCGCGATTTGGGTTTTCGCCGATATGGGACAAAAGGTTCCGCACCGCCTCTTCAACCTTGGCGGTCTTGTCGCGCGAGCGAACCTCGGCGAGGCTGCGAACGGACGAGTTTATCGGAGGTTTTCTTTGCGCCATCGATCGAACTCCAGCGATAATTCGATTGCGAGCGAAGGTCCGCCGCCGCTCATGATGTTGAATCCGGCGACTTCGCGGGACAGGGTCTTCATCAGTAGAAGATTATCTTCGATTGAAAGGTTGCGCACCTCGTCTTCGCTGCGTCCGGTGTACTTGTCCAGATGGTGTCCGACGCCGTGGAGATCGGTCACGCGTTCCTGCATGTAGCGCGCCATTTCCGCGCGCTTAACGGGCAGAATTCCCAGCACGGTCTTTAGCCCATACGCGTTCGCCTGCGCGATAAAGCGCCGCGCCGCATCGGTTTCAAACACGGGCTGCGTCACGACGAACTTCGCGCCCGCTTCGGCTTTGCGACGCAGCAGATCGAACTCGCGATCGATTTTGGTCCGATTCGGATTTGCGACCGCGCCCGCAACGATATTTGGAATCGTCTTGAGAGGAGCCTTGCCCTCGCCCGTATCGCCGCGATTGAGCGCCGCGATGATATTGAGCAGACCGATGGCGTCGACGTCGCGAACCATCCTGGCGCCCGACGGATCATTTTCGGCGAGCTTGTCGCCCGTCAGCGCGACCACCGCATCGATTCCCAAAGCTGCCGCTCCCAGCAAATCGGACTTGAGCGCGAACCTATTTCGATCGCGGCAGGAGAAGTTGAGAGCCACGGGAATTCCCAGGCGGAACTTGATCATCGAGCCAAAGACAAGGCCCGACATCTTGATGCGACCCAGCGAGTTGTCCGTGAGATTTATCGCATCGACGTGTCCGATGAGCGCGGACAGGCGACGGAGCAGAAGTTCGGGATTGATTCCGCGCGGAGGCGCAACCTCAATCCACAGCGCCGGGCCGTTTGACGCCGAGAGCTGCTCAAGCAGCGAGGACAATAGACGCGCCCCAATCGACGATGGGAATGCAAGTGATAGCGGACCAAATCATTGCCGGATACGAACTGGCAGGCTCAGCGCTCAAGCCTGACGTCGTTCGCTCGCTTTGACCTTCTGATATTTGCGGTAATCGTATCCGGTCGCCATCGCCATCAACAGCGGCTCCATCCCGCCCTCGCGCTCGCGCCGCAAGACGCGCAATCGATCGAAGAATTCGCGGAAATCCTTGTCGACGCGCGCGATGCCGTCATTCTGATGGAGAAAGAAATCCTGAAGCCGGGTCACGGTAAAGCGCAGCGACGAATAGCGCAGTTCGTTGGGGAACGCGTCCCACTCCGCCAGCGACAGCGTGCGCACGGATTCGTAGCCCTGCAACAGCCATCGGAAGCGCTCCAGCGAATAGGAATCCTTGACGAAGCAAAGCGCGTTCACCGCGGTCGCGATATCGAAGATGAATTTGCCGCGGCAGGCGGCATCGAAATCGAGCACGGCGACGAGCTTCTCGCCGCGAAACAAGACGTTGTCAGCGAAGAGATCGCCGTGAATCACGCCCTTTGGAAGTTTGCCTTCGAGATAGCGAGTCAGATACTCGATCTCGTCGTCGAGCGTGCGCAGAATCTTTCGGAAATAATTGGGAAGCTTGGCGCGAACGCTGAGATATAGATCGGCGATACGCTCGAAACTGAAGCGATTGTCGATTCCCTTCTTGTACGCCTTCCCGACCACGTGAAGCTCGCCGAGCGTGCGTCCGATCGATTCGAGCTGCGAGGCCTTGAGCTTGGCCGGATTGAGCACCCGTCCTTCGTGATAGCGAAAGATTGAAACGCACTTGTTGGTAAAGGAGCGGTACAGCCGACCCGTGCGATCCTGCAACGGATGCGGACATGGAAAGGAATGCTTGCGCAGGAAAGTCAGGAGGTCGAGCTCGCGCTTGAGCTCGTTCTCTCCTTTCACTTCTTCTACGCGCAGAAGAAAGCGCCCTTTGGCGGCCTCGATGACGTAGTTGGTGTTGATGGATACCTCGGGGATCCCGGTGGCGCTCATAACGCGCCCGAGCCCGTAGTCCTCGGCGAGTTCCTTGAGGAACGCTTTGTTCAACTCAGTATAAACTGCCATCAGAGGGGGTACTTCCCGATTACGCGGGCAAGTCTAAGCTGGACTCCAAAACTCGTCAACTAGGGGTCCCAACCGAACGTTTAGGTGAGCCGCGAACGGAAGCCGACCGAAAAGCGCCGCGATTGAGTGGGTCGAGGCTCTTCACTACAAACATGGACATGCCAAGTACAAAGAAGAGCAAACCCGCACCCAAAAGCCCCAAGGCCCGAGCTTCGTCTGCAAAAAAATCCGAACTGGAGGGTACGAAAGCGCCTGCATTCAGGCTTCCCGATACAAACGGGAACCCGGTGTCGCTGAGCGATCTTATCGGGAGGTCAAACCTGGTGCTGTACTTTTATCCCAGGGACATGACGCCGGGATGCACGATCGAGGCATGCGATTTCCGCGACAACCTAGGAGCGGTGCGCAAGGCCGGCGCTCAGGTCGTGGGCGTCAGCGCCGACGCCGCAGTGTCACATCAGAAGTTTACCGCGAAGCACGGCCTGAATTTTCCTCTGCTCAGCGATACCGACAACAAGGTCGGCAGGCTTTACGGCGTTTACAAAAAGAAATCGCTCTACGGCCGCGAATTCATGGGAATCGAGCGGACGACCTTTCTGATCGATCGCGCGGGAGTTATCCGCAAAGTGTTCCCGAAAGTGAAAGTCGCGGGACACGCCGCCGAAGTGATCGAAGCGCTGAAAGAGATTGGCTGAGGCGGCTGCCTGCTAGAAGTCGAAACCGGTGGCCGTGCCGTTAGAGGCGACCAGCGTCTCGCGCAGGAAATCGCGGACTGGCCCGCGCGCCCGCGACCCGAGGTCGTGTTGGCCGTTCGCCATGTACGCGGTTTCGACGTGTGCGCCGCGGCTCTTGAGTTCGTCCTCGAGGCGGATTGCTTGACGAATCGGAATTCTCCGATCACGCGCGCCGTGAACGATCAGAACGCTGCAGTCCACCCGCTTGGGTAGATTCTCGATCACGCTGCGCTCACGCAGTACGCGCCGGCTCGGCCATACCTGATGGATCATCGTGAACTTGGTGCGCAGCGGAGCCTCAGGCCACAGGCTAACCATGTCGTATGCGCCTGATTGCAGGATAAGACTCTTCGGGCGGCGGTCATAATCCATAAGCAGTCCGGCGGCGACAGCGCCGTCGGCTACACCCCAGACCGCGAGGCGATCGGCGTCGATTTCGGGACGCTGCGCCATCAGATCGAGCGCCCGACGCGCGGCAGCCACAGCTTGCGGACCCACAAGACGCCCCGGACCAGAAGACCGCCCGTATCCTGGGATACTGATGCATACGATATGAATGCCGAGCGCCGCGGCGAGATCGCCCTGCGAATCAACACATCGTCGCGCGTCGCCCTCGCCTCCGTTGAGCACGAGCACGGCGGGCAGCTTGCCTGCCTCGGGGCTGCGTACAAGGTAGCCCTCTATCTGGAATTTGCTCGGGCCGACAGGGACCTCAAAACTGAAAGCGATCGGCTTGATCGTCGGTGTACGAGGCTGCGCAGTACCGCGCGAGCCGCATCCCGCGAGGGTGGAAGCAAAGAGCGCTACGACAACAAAGATCGCCCCAAAAGCGAAAAAATTGCGCTGAATCGATTCGCAAAACGGTACGTCGGCAGACGTGCCGGTCTCGCATGATTTGGCCATAGCCAACGAGAATGTACCGGTTTGGTAACATTATCGCAAAGCGCCTCGAATTACGCCCAACTTTCACGACCGTTCGCGTCGTACGCAATGTTGAATACGCCGCGTCATTCGCAAATACTTGAACATCTCCGAATTTCCGAACAACGAAGTGAGTTTCGTTTGAGTACTGAACCGGCATCATCAATCGATTTTGAGAAAAACGGCGGCGTCGTCCCGGTCGTCACCGTCGATTATCGAAACGGCAGGGTCCTGATGGTCGCATACATGAACAAGGCCGCGTTCGAGGAAACCGTCGCGACCGGCAGGGCGTGTTATTTCTCGCGCTCGCGAAATCGCCTGTGGCGCAAAGGCGAGGAATCGGGAAATTTTCAAGTCGTGCATGAAATCCGGGTCGACTGCGACGAAGACACAATCGTGCTCGCCGTCGAGCAGCGCGGCGACGCCGCAGCATGTCACGAAGGCTATGAATCCTGCTTCTTCCGCGTCCTGCGCGACGGCAAATGGGAAATCGCGGACGAACGCAAAGTCGATCCCGCAAAATACGGCCCGGGCTACGGCCATCAGAAAAAACAGCCGGCTTCGTAATCGGCCCGGGAGAGTAATCGCAAGTGGCATCTGAAAACGTTCTCAAATTCGGTATCCCCAAGGGCTCGCTCGAACAGACGACAATCGAGTTGCTGCGCAAGTCGGGATGGCGCATTTCG
>DASPQU010000233.1:0-2040 GCA_035624805.1 Binataceae bacterium (SeqCode)
AGTCAAGCGAGCTTCCGCAGCTTTTGGCGGATCGATGCGGATGGCCTGAGATGGCCGCGGCAGTTGCGAAGGTTTACAACGCAATTCCTGCGACCCAGCGCTCCACGACGGCTATCTTCGCGCAGAATTACGGCGAGGCCGGCGCGATCGACTTTTACGGTCCGAAACTCGGCCTACCCAAAGCTATCAGCGGTCACGTCAACTATTGGTACTGGGGCCCGCGAAATTACACCGGCGAGAGCGTCATCGTGCTCGGCAGCACGCGTGAAAGGCTCGAAAAGCATTTCTCCAAAGTCGAAGACAAGGGCGCTGTCGGCAATCCGTACGCGATGGCATCGGAGCACTTCGAAATCTATTTGTGCAGCGAACCGAAAGGCTGGACCTTCGGGGAACGATGGCCGGAACTTAAGATATGGGACTGACCGATTTTGCCGCGCATCAGGTTCGCGCGATGTTTGCCAGTCGTCCGCTGAGCGCGGCGGCTTCGGTGATTATGCTGTCGAAGATTTCGCGCACCGTGCGGATCTCGCGGATCATTCCGGAGATCTGACCCGCCGCTCCCGTGTATTCGCCCTCGGCTTTGCTACTCATCTCGATGCGGAAGCGCTCTCGCAACTCTGCTTGCTTGTCGGCGGGCGCGCCTGCGAGCTTTGACTTCTCATAATCGACCAGCGCCGGAGTCGCGAGTGTGCGCACCGGCTTTCCAGTCAGCAATTCCGTGACGACGGTGTCGGTCTCGGCCGCGTCGATAATTCGCCGCTTGTAGATCGAAGACGCTTCGCTCTCCGGCGTCGCGATGAGCCGCGTCCCAAGCTGGACTCCACATGCGCCCAACGCGAGCGCCGCGACAAACCCGCGAGCGTCTGCCAATCCCCCAGCCGCGATCACGGGAACTTTGACCGCGTCGACCACCTGCGGCACAAGCACGAGCGTGGTGACCGTCCCGACGTGTCCTCCGGCTTCGCATCCCGAGGCGACGATCGCGTCCGCACCCTCTGCTTCGACACGCTTCGCGTGTCTGACCGACGGGATAACGGGGATGACGATCGTTCCCGCGCTCTTCAGCATCTCGACGATGTTCAATCCCGGGTCGCCGCGTCCGGTCGTGACGATCTTCACACCCATCTCGATGCAGATGGCGGCGCGCGATTGTGTGAACGCGCGCCCGATCGGAGTGATATTGACGCCAAATGGTTTTTTGGTGAGCGCGCGTGTGCGCTCGATATCGGCACGGAGCGTAGCCTCGCTTCCGCCGAACGTTGGGAGAACGCCGAGTCCGCCCGCTTCGGCGACCGCCGCGACAAGCATCGGGCCGCCGGCGCCCTGCATCGCGCCCTGAAGGATTGGAAGCCGGATTCCGAGCAGGTCACAAAGAGCGGTATGGAACATTTCGAAGCGGACCTACGATTTCAATGATCTCTGGTTGTGCGTCAGCGCTTGCGACCGGTCACGCGCACCAGCGAACCGGGGATGAACTCATGCGCGGCGACGTCGACGAAGCCAGCGTCGCGCAGATATCCGATCGTTTCGGCGCGCGAGTGCGCAACTCCCGTGCTCTTGTAAATCGCCTCGTTGAGCGCCCAAAGGGCAGGACCGATCGGACCGTTTTTGTCGTCGTCGAGCATCTCGCCGATCACATTCATCTCGCCGCCCGATTCGAGCGCGTCGAAGGCCTTCGAAACCACCTTGCGAATCAACTCGGGACTGTACTGCGGAAGGTTGCTCGCGAGGATCGCGACGTCTGCGCCGCGCGGAAACGGATCTTTGGTAAAGTCGCCGGGCTGCGCGGTGATTCGATCGGAAAATCCTGCTCGCTCAATATATTCGCGGGCAACAACTGCAACCACCGGCAGATCGAAAACGATGCCTCGGATCTGCGGATACTTCTGCGCCGCCGCGATGCAGTAGCATCCAGAGCCGCCGCCGAGATCGAGAATGAGCTTGCGAGTGGAGAGATCGCGCTGTTTCGAAAACAGCCGCCCCGCGCCCATCCCGATGCTGAATGTCGCAGCGTGGAGCATACGCGCATCCTCGACGGTG
>DASPQU010000234.1:0-6346 GCA_035624805.1 Binataceae bacterium (SeqCode)
TGCGAGGGAAGGGAGCAGACATTTGCGCACGCGTTGTCGGTGCGGGCCAAGCGTCTTATCCCTGCCCCCGCGTTCATTTGCGGGGGAGGGTTAGAAAGGGGGTCTGAAATGATTTTGGCTTGCGCAAAGCTTCCTCAGGGAGACGCCTGCTTTTCCTCCCGATTCAGGACTTCCGCTTAGGATACTGGATCGGTGTGTCGTCGCGATTACCCCATTCGCCCCACGATCCCCAGTAGTTGCGCACCTTGCGATAGCCCGCGATCCGCAATGCATAGTAGGCGTGCGCCGCGCGATATCCGCCCTGGCAGTACGTGATCACTTCCGCATGCGGGTCGAGTCCCAGACTTTCGAATTGCGCACGCAATTCGTCCGCCGACTTAAATGCCCCTGATTTGTCCTGGCTGGCCGTCCAATCGAGATGGAAGGCGCCGGGAATCGCGCCACCATGCTTCGCGCGGACGCGTTCGCTGTAATACTCCGCGTCGCTGCGCACGTCGAAAATCTGAACATCGCGATGTCCCAGCTTTGAAACAATGTACGCAGCCGGTGCGCCTGCGGACTCGTTTGCGCGGGCCTCGAATGCCGACGGCTCATAGGCGTGAACGGCGGTGGCAAGTTTTTCTCCAGCGAGCGCCTTCAGACCACCGTCAAGAATCTTTGCGCACGGATGGCCCATCCATTCGAGCAGCCATGCCCCGCGCGTCGAGCGCATCCCGGCA
Source organism: Binataceae bacterium (SeqCode) (assembly GCA_035624805.1). Lineage (GTDB taxonomy): Bacteria > Desulfobacterota > Binatia > Binatales > Binataceae > DASPQU01. The sequence continues at coordinate 720 of DASPQU010000234.1, forward strand.
TCCTCTTCGTAAAACACGACAATATTATTTGTCGTGATTCCGAGCGCCGAAAAAATCCACTCCAGTTGCGCGCGAAACTCCGTCGTGCCGCGCTCACTCGTATCGGAGTAATGAAATGGAAACGGATCGAAATGACGCGCGCCCGCAGGATGCCCCGCGCGGAAATCCTTGGCCGGGCGCGTGTCGACGAGAATGAGATTGGAATCGCCGCGATGCTCGCGAAGCCATCGCGCGTTAACTAGAAAATCGGCCGTCATGATGCCTCCTGCAGGGACGCTTAAAACCGCCTTGCGATGGTGCCACGGATTCGCGTGAGGAACGAGCGGGCGAAAATCTGTGAAAAAAGCGCGGTTTTTCCATTACTTCGCAGCCACGCCCACAGCTTCGCTAATAGAGCTAAATCCCTCGCGCCTGAGCAAGTGCGTGAGGCCGCTCTTGATCGATGCAACCAGCGCGGGACCTTCGTAGATCAGGCCGGTGTAAAGCTCGACGAGACTGGCGCCCGCCTTGATATGTGCGAACGCGTCGTCGGCACTCATCACGCCGCCCACGCCGATAATCGCCAGACGCGATCCAACGCGCTGATAAACTCTCGCGATTAATTTCGACGCGATCGGAAAAAGCGGAGCGCCGCTGAGGCCGCCTTCGTAGCCAACTCTCACTCCGACCTCTTCGCGCTTGAGCGTCGTATTGCAGACTACGAGCCCGTCGAGATCGATCGCGAGCGCCGTGTCGCAGATCGCATCGATTGTCGAGTCGTCCAAATCGGGAGCGATTTTCACAAAGACCGGTGGTTTGGGCGCCGAGGAAGCGGACGCTTCACGAATTGCGGCGAATAACTCGCGTATCCTGTCCGGCGATTGCCAGTTGCGCAGCCCCGGCGTGTTCGGAGAACTCACATTAACGACTATGAAATCCGCCATCGCGCCGAGCCTGGTCACCAGCGCAGCATAATCCGAGGCGACGCGTTCGACCGGGGTATCCTTGTTCGGCCCGAAATTCAATCCGAGGCGAATGTTAAGCGAATTTCGCCGCATCCGCTCGATTCGCGGCGCGACGGCGTCCATCCCCTCGCTCGGGAAACCGAGACGGTTGATTAGCCCGCGATGCGACGGGATTCGCCACATCCGCGGTGCAGGGTTTCCCGGTTGCGGGCGCGGCGTGATCGTCCCCAGCTCGACGAATCCGAAGCCGATTGTCTGCCATGCGCATACCGCACGCGCGTCCTTGTCCATCCCGGCGGCCAGCCCGATCGGATTGGAAAAGCGAATGCCGGCGACCGTCGTCGCGAGCTGGGAAGGATCGTCAACTAACCGTAACGCCGGCATCGCAGAAAGCATCGCGAGCGTCAGACGATGGGCAGTTTCGGGATCGAGCCGGAAGAGCAAAGGTCGCACGAGCGTGCGATACAAGGGGCTGATAACGTCCAGCATCGCATCGCGCAGCCTAAAGGCGCAGACGCGGTGAGGCAATCGCTTCATGTTGATAAGTGAATAAGCGCGCGGGCGCGATTACCGCGACGCGCCGCCGTGACATAATATCTTTGCCGCGCATCGGGGGACGCGCGGGAGGCATCGCCGGTGACCAACAAAGCACAGATGCAGGTGAAGCTAATCGACTATGCAGCAGACCCGCTGGAAAAGCTCTACGCCGCGTTTCGCACCTGCTATTCCTCCGACACGCCGATCGAAGTCTGGCAGAAAATCAAAAGCGAGAAGATCACGCACGACAAAATTCGCGAGTTTATCGCCGAACGGCTTAAGACCGGCCACGCCTCTCCGCTCGAGCAGGTCGTGTTCTGGTTCGGGATCGCCAACGTCTCGCGATCGCTGTCACATCAGTTTGTCCGCCACCGCATCGGCATCAGCTTCGAGCAGCAGAGCCAGCGCTATGTGAAATTCAAGCAGGACAAGCTCGCGTTCGTTATGCCGGAATCGTGGCAGCGCGCAGGAATGGCCGACGAATTCGAGCACTATCTCGATCGCACATCGGACTTGTATGCGCGTGCGCTCAAGGCTGGAATCCCCGCCGAGGATGCGCGCTTCGTGCTGCCCAATGCCGCGCCGACCAATTTTCAGGTAATGGTGAATTTCGCGGAGATGCTTCACATTTGCGACTTGCGCCTGTGTGTGCGCGCGCAATGGGAGATTCGCAGGATGGTCGCACTGATGCGTGCGGAGATAAAGCGCGTGCTGCCCGAGATCGCAGTTTTTCTCCAGCCCAAGTGCGGCGAGAACCGGATGGGATATTGCGACGAGTCGCTCGAGGACTGGCAGAAATGTCCCCTCGGCAAAGTGCGCCCGCATAAGTCGTCGCTGTTTGACCTTTACGATCGCTACGGATCGCGCAAGGCAAAGGCGCTCGGGGAAAACGAGTTTCGAGAGGTCGAAGAGAAGGAACTGCTCTGAGCGCCTGAATGAGTTCCGATTTCGAAAAGGCGATCGAGGCTTTCAATCGCGGCGAGTACTTCGATGCCGCCGAGGCATTCGAGGGTCTTTCATCCGCCGAAGGAGAACTGAAGGAACTCGCTGGAGCGCTGAACCGAATCGCGGCCGGACTGCATATGCGATTTGAGCGCGGCGGGCGTCGCGCCGCGATCAATCTGCTTTCGCAGGCGATGCTCATCCTCGACGAGCTTAAGCCCGAACGGGGCGGAATCGACGTGGAGCTATTCTTCGATCAAATTTCCGCGTACACCGAAGAAATTCGTGCTACGCCAAAAGACGAGCACGACGGCATCAGGCATCGCGCCCGTATCTTCATGGAGCGCCGCCGCGCGCCGAAAATTCCCCGCAAACGTTGAGCACGCCGATCGAATCGCCTGCCGACCAGACACGGCGCGCGCCTGAAGTCCGGGAACTGACCGAACGCGCGGTCGCGATCGGTTTGGTGCTCGCGATTATTCTGGGCTCTGCCAACGCCTATCTTGGCCTGTACGCCGGTCTGACCGTGTCGGCGAGCATCCCAGCAGCCGTCATCTCGATGGCGATACTGCGCGCGCTGGGCGGTTCGACGATTCTCGAAAACAACGTCGCGCAGGCGGTGGCGTCGGCTGGCGAGGCTGTTGCGGCCGGGGCGATTTTCACGTTTCCCGCATTGGTGATTCTCGGCGGCGCGGAGCGGCTGCCGTATCTGGAAGTCACGGCGTTATGCATCGCGGGTGGGACGATGGGGAGTCTGCTCGTGGTGTTTCTTCGTCGCGCCTATATCGTCGAAGAAAAGCTCCCGTTCCCCGAAGGCGTTGCGTGCGCCGAAGTTCTGCGGGCCGGCGCGAAATCCGCGAATCCCGCTCCGCTGTTTCGTGGCGCCGCAGTCGCGGCGCTTCTCAAGACGGCGCAGGATATCGTCGGAATCGTTCCCGGGAGTTTTTCTGCAGCGCGATGGGTTGGCGGCGCGACGCTCGCCGGTTCGATCGATATCTCGGCGGCGCTGTGCGGAATCGGGTTCATCGTCGGCGTACGAATTGCGGCGCTGGTTTTTGCAGGCGGCGCATTCGCCTGGATGATCGCCGTGCCGATTCTCTCGATTCGCCATTCTGAGTTGCGATCGATGAGCGCGAGCGCAGCCGCCGCGACGTTGTGGAGTCAGCAGGCGCGATATCTTGGCGTCGGCGCGATGCTCACGGGCGGAATCGTCACGCTGTTCCGCTTGCGATCGCGTGTGATAGCGGCGCTGAGGGACAGTATCGGTGCTCTTCGCGCCGAGGCCGAGCGTTCGACGGTGCGCCAGGACACCGACCTTCATGCCACAACGATCGTCGGCGCATCTGCGCTCGGTCTGCCGATTATCTTTGCGCTGTGCATGGTTCTCACCGGCAACGCGATACTCAGCGCCGGAATCACCATAGTGCTTGCGGTTGTGGGATTCTTCGCGACCGCAGTCGCCGGATACATTACAGGACTCGTTGGCGCATCGAATAATCCTGTTTCCGGGATCACCGTGATCGTTCTGCTCGCGCTGGCGCTCGTCCTGAAGGCGCTCGGCGTCTCGCCGGATGTCGGGCCGCGGCTGGCGATAATGGCGGGCGCGTTGGTATGCACGGCGGCCGCGATGGCGGGCGACTCGATGCATGATCTGGCGACGGGCTTTTACGTCGGCGCCACACCGCGCGCGCTGGAAATCGGCGTGGCGATCGGAGCGGTCGCGTCGGCGTTTGTCGTTGCGCCGGTTCTGAATCTGCTTTTGGGAGCATACGGAATAGCAGGGACGGCTACGGCCAAGGCTGGAGCGCTCGCTGCGCCGCAGGCGTTCCTGATGGCGAAGGTTACGGACGGCGTATTTCGCGGCGGGCTTCCGTGGGACGCGATCGCGATTGGCGCAGCGCTGGCGGCGTCGCTCGCATTAGTCGACGGAGCGCTTGAGCGACGAGGGAGTTCATGGCGCACACCGATCATGCCGGTCGCGATCGGACTCTATCTGCCCTTCGGTCTGAGCGTGGCGATTTTCATCGGATCGCTGTTCAGTATCGGACGCCCGCGCGAGGAAAGCGGCAGCGGAGTCTTGTTCGCGGCCGGCCTCGTGACAGGAGAGGCGCTGACAGGAGTCCTGAGCGGGGCTTTGGTAACAACGGGCGCGAAGTTGCCGATTTTCTAGGATTGTGTGGCGGCGCCACGTTCATCTTCCGTTGCAGACCTCTCTTCCGGCGGTTTCAGATGCCGGAATGATCGATAGAGGAGAAGATCGTAGACAATCTTCATCCCGGGTCCGATCACCAGCGGCGCTCCCATCGAGGTCTGCATGATCAGACCCGCGAATCCCGGCGCAACGGCCCATCCTGCCAGTCGCACCAATCCCGTCGCACCCGATGCGAACGTCCGTTCCTCGGGTCGCACGACCGCCATCACGTACGACTGCCGCGCGGGAACGTCCATCTGCACGAGACATTCGCGACCGAGGACAAGAATCGCCGCGACAAGGAAGTTTGGCGCGATTGCCACGAACATCATGAGCGCGTTCGCCGGCATATGCGTGAACACCATCGTGTTCACCAGCCCGATTCGCTTCGCGAGCGGCGGCGCAAGAAGTTGCGAGACCGCGTTGGCTATCGCAGCTGCAAAGAAAAGCGCGCCGACCGTCGACGGCCTCACGCCGAAGTGCTCCACGAAATAGAGCGAGACGAGAGCCTGCGTGATGAATCCGCCGCCGATGCTGTCGATCGAGAACAAGGCGGAAAGTTTGATCAGGACGCTGCGCGTTTCAGGCGAAACGCGAAAACCGCCTGGTGGCGAGTAGACTTCGACTTCATCGCCGAGACCTGCGTAAAGAATCCCCGTCGCCGCCATCAAAACGGAGTAGCCGACCATCGTCGCGCGCATCGCGCCGACCTCGGGAATCGAGGCCGCCTGCGCGAGTATCGACGGTATCGCGGCCATCAGAGCGCCCGACGCGGCGCCCGCCGATTGCAGAACGTTGTAAATCGAGAAAACGAACGTGCGTCGCTCATCGGGCACCGTCGATGGAAGAATCGCCTGCTCGACCGCGAGAGCAGAGCCGCGGTCCTTTCCCACGCCGTTGAGCATCCCGATGAACGACGCGACCGCGAGAACAACCGGACTTGAGTAAGTTGCGACCGCGAGGCCACCGATCGCACTCAGTGCAGCGAACCCGATCAGAAAGCGCCGCCTTCC
>DASPQU010000235.1:0-3807 GCA_035624805.1 Binataceae bacterium (SeqCode)
CCCATGAAAGCGGCCCACCCGGAACCAGACGCTGGATCGCGCGCCCGCACGTTTCTTCGTGATTCACCTCGTCGCGCGCGATCGAGAAGAAGCATTTGCGAATCGGATCCTCTTCGTGCTGCTCGTGAGCGTGGATCATCGCCTTGGCGAAAACCGGCGGTCCCGACGCGTCAAAGTTCGAAAGCAGCGCGAACCAGTACATCATCGCGACGCGCTCGTCGCGCGACCAGATATTGGGATCGAAGGTGTCCCATGGGAGCATCGCGGGATTGTATCCCTCGCGCTTGGCGCGCTCGTAAATATCCGCGAGCTTGGGCGTCTCGACGCGCCACTCAATCGGGAAAATGTTGGGCTGCACGACATCCGGCGCAGGCGCGAGTCCGCCCGGCGGAATTACGAAATCGCTCATAATGTAGATGCCTCCCGGGGCTTCCCGAGATTTACCAACCATTTGGTTGGTTTTCAAGGGGTATCTTTAGGGAAGCGTGCGCGAGAATTTCGGGCCAGTCCTTCGAACGCGATCTTGAACGCTGCTCCGGCGATTTCCGCCGCATGCAGACTGCCCTGCGGCCGATACCATTCCGTGATCGAATTGAGCATCCCGAACAGCAGCCGCGTCGCCAGCCTCGCATCGATATCGGCGCGCAACGATCCATCGCGCTGCGCCTGCGCAAATACGGCCGAGACAAGATGATCGAATTCGCGGCGGCGCCCGAGCACACGCCGCTCGGCGCGCGTATTGCCGCGCACGCGAAGCAGCAAGGCAACCTCAGGCAGCATCTCGACGGTTATCTCGATCGTGCGGCGCACCAGATGCTCAAGCCGCGACAGCGCAGTTCCGGATTTCGAGCCCGGCTCGTCGAGCGACGCGAACAGGGCGTCGAATGCGCGCCCCACGCCGCGCAGCAGCAATTCCTCTTTGCTGCGCACGTGATAGTAGATGCTTGCCTTGGTAATGTGCGCGGCGCGCGCAACCTCGTCAAGCGAGCTTCCGTCGTAACCTCGTTCAAGGAACACGCGTACAGCTACGTCGAGGAGCGCATCGATGTTGTATGGCTTGCGCCGGCTTGCCGGAGGGCGTCCCACATCGTATCTCCCGAATGTGTGGGTTATGAAATACACTTTAGATGGCTGGCGCGCATCACCCACCGCTGATATTTCCGGTTACGGCCGCTCGGAGAATCGCCATGAAATTCGGAATAGCGATACGCAACATGGGACCGCAAAGCAGCCGCGCCGCAATCCGCGAATGCGCACGCGTGGCCGAGACCCTGGGTTTCGACGCGCTTTTCGTATCCGATCATCTCTGCATCCCGCCCGATCAGACCGAAGGCTCGGGAGGACGCTATCTCGACGTTCTCGCAACCCTCGCCTATCTCGCCGGAGCAACTGAGCGCATCAGGCTCGGCGTCAGCGTGCTCGTAGCGCCGTATCGTCCCGCAGTACTCACCGCAAAGCAGGTCGCGACGATTCAGGAACTGTCGGGCGAGCGGATGATCCTCGGCGTGGGCGTGGGATGGATGAAGCCTGAGTTCGACGCTCTCGGCGTTGATTTCCGTCGTCGCGGCGCAATTGCTACCGACACGCTCGCCGTGATTCATCATCTGTGGGACTCAAGCAGCGCGCGGCCGTTTTCGGGATCGACGGTGCGCTTTCCCGCGTTCGTCTTTGAGCCGCATCCGAAGCGACCGCCGATCTGGATCGGCGGCAACGGCGCGGCCGCGATCGATCGCGTGGTGAAGTTTGCCGAGGGATGGCATCCGATGCTGCGGGCGCCGGATCTGAAGCAGGAGGTCGAGAAGTTGCGCGCGAAAATGAATGCCGCCGGACGGCCCGATCCGGAGATCATCGTGCGACGGGGGATGAGCCTGGACGACACGGGCGCAGCGCGCGCAAAGCTCGAAGCTGAGCACGACGCAGGCGCGACGTATTTCATCCTCGATCTCGGGCGTTATCACGACGAGAAGGAATTCGCGCGTTTGGCGGAGATCTTCACCAGCCGCGTCGCGCGGTAGGCTCCCGCCACTCCGCTGGCGGCGTTACCTGAATCTCGCGGCGTCCTGCTATACACGCATGCAAACCGCGGGGCGCACTGGCGCGCCGAGATAAGCGGGGACGGGAGCATCCAATATGCGCAGACTGGAAAACAAGGTCGCGGTGATTACCGGAGCCGCGAGCGGGATGGGACGTGCGACGGCGATTCGCTTCTCTCAGGAAGGCGCGTCGGTCGTAGTCTCGGATTTGAACGTCGCGGGGGGCGAATCGGTCGTTCGCGAATGCAAGGAGAATGGGGGCAACGCAGTCTTTCAGAAGGCGGATGTATCGGCTGAGGAGCAGGTCAAGGCGATGATCGATCGCGCGGTCAAGGAATTCGGCCGCCTCGATATCACCTTCAACAATGCCGGACTGGGCGGCGCGGTTGGCCCGATCGAGAACATCACCGTCGAGGATTGGGACAAGACCTTCGCGGTGCTGGTGCGCGGAGTTTTTCTCGGCATCAAGCATTCCGTTCCGATCATGCGCAGGCAGGGAGGCGGATCGATCATCTCGACCGCGTCGCTCGCCGGACTTCAGGGCTACGACGGAATCCACGCCTACTCGGGCGCCAAGGCGGCCGTCGTCAATATCACGCGGTCGGCGGCAATTCAGCTCGGGCGCGACAAGATTCGCGTCAACTGCATCTGCCCCGGGGGCATCAACACCCCGATTCTTTACGGCACCACGCCGGACGGCGAGAAGGTCATGGAACAGGTCCTTGCGAATCTGCAGCCGATTAAGCGCGCGGGCAGCCCCTTCGATATCGCCAACATGGCGCTGTTCCTGGCATCTGACGAATCAGAGTGGATCACGGGCACGGCGATGGTCGTCGACGGTGGCGGGATAGCGGGTGAATCGCTGACCTTGGGCGATCCGACTCAGACCAATGCGCTCCCGGCGAGCGGCTTCGCGGGTCCCTCGTTCCAACGATAAGCGGATAGCAAATGACGGCACGCATCGGAGCAACTCCGGTGCGCGCCGTTCGTTTTAGATCGAGTATCGCTGGAGCAGATTGCGCGTGATGACGAGGCGCTGGATTTCGTTCGTCCCCTCGCCGATCATCATCAGCGGTGCATCACGATAGTATCGCTCGACGGGAAATTCCTGCGTGAATCCGTAGCCTCCCAGCACGCGCATAGCGTCCAGCGAGATCTTCGCGCACGCCTCCGACGCGAACAGCTTCGCCATCCCGGCTTCGAGATCGCATCTCTCGCCCGCGTCCTTCTTGCGCGCAGCGTTGTATACGAGCAGCCGCGCCGCTTCGACATGTGTGGCCATGTCAGCCAACGTCAACTGAACCGCCTGATGCTGACAAATCGGCTTGCCGAAAGCCGTCCGCTGCTGGGCATAGCGAATGGCGGCCTCGAAGGCCGCCTGACCGACGCCCACAGCGCGCGCGGCGACGTTGATGCGTCCGACTTCCAGCGCGCTCATTACTTGCTTGAAACCCTGCCCCTCAGCGGCGCCGATGAGATGCGCAGCGGGGACGGGGACATCGTCGAAGAGCACTTCGCACGTGTCGATTCCCTTGTAACCGATCTTCTTGAGATTGCGGCTGACGGTGGGACCGCGATCGCTTTTCTCGACCGCGAACATGCTGATTCCAGCGTACGCCGGCTCGGCCTTCGGATCGGTCTTCGCCGCGACGGCGAGCATCGTGCCTTCGCGCGCATTCGTGATGAACATCTTCGAGCCGGTCAGGATGTAGTCGTCGCCACGACGCCTGGCCACGGTGCGAATCGATTGCACGTCCGAGCCCGCGTGCGGCTC
>DASPQU010000236.1:0-7064 GCA_035624805.1 Binataceae bacterium (SeqCode)
CGAATTGCTGCGCGCGGTGTTCGACGGTGAAGACAAGACGCTTATTGAGGCGCAGCAGCGCACGATGGGGACGCCCGATCTGATGGCGCTTGGCCCGGTGCTCCTCAAATGCGACGGCGGCGCGATCCGCGCGCGCGAAATTCTCTCGAGTTTGATCGCCGGTGAGGAGGAAGCATCAAAGGTGCGGTAGGCGCAGCCGGGGGAGGAAGGGACGTCAATGGAGAAGCTTTTCTTCGTTGTCCATACCCACTGGGACCGCGAATGGTACCAGCCGTTTCAGCGGATGCGGACGCGGTTGGTCAAGATGACCGACAAGATGCTCGCGCTGGTCGAATCGGGGGCCATCCCGCACTTCCACTTCGACGGACAGACCATCACGCTCGAAGACTATCTCGAAGTTCGCCCTGGCAATCATCGTCGGCTCGCGGCGCTGGTCAAAGCCGGCAGGATCGCCGTCGGGCCGTGGTACGTGCTCGCGGACAGCTTTCTCGTCAGCGGCGAATCGCTGATACGCAATCTCGAAATCGGCCTCGGCATCGCCAGAAGATTCGGGCGTCCGTTGAACCTCGGATATCTGCCCGATCAGTTCGGGCACATCGCGCAGACGCCCCAGATTCTCGCTGGCTTCCAGTTCGACGCGGCCGTCGTCTGGCGTGGCGTTCCGGCGCTCATCGAAAAGAACCTCTTCCTATGGGAAGCCCCTGACGGCACCCGAATCCCAACAATCTACCTGCCGTCCGGCTATTGGAACGGGGCGCATCTGCCGCTGGACAATGCAGCAGATTTTGTCCGGCGCCTCGAACAGACCGCCGCCCACGAGCGACGATTTGCTGACCGCGGACCTATCCTCATCATGAACGGGACCGACCACACCATTCCCGATCCTCGCATCATGGAGCGATTGCGCGAAGCGTCGGAGTCGGCGCCATTCGAATTCGAGGTTGGCAAGCTCGAAGACTGCACGCGCGAGATAATGAGCGATCGCGTCGAGAGCGCCCCGGTTCACCTGGGCGAACTGCGCTCGCCCGCGCGCGCCCATCTTCTGCCGGGAGTGACCTCGGCCCGAACCTGGATAAAGCGGCGTGATTTCCGAAATTGCGCCGCACTGGAACGACACGCGGGACCGCTGGCCGCACTCGTCAACCTCAACGGCGGCGACGATGCTCTCGGTCCCCGACTGGACCTCGCATGGAAGTTCACCCTGCAAAACCATCCGCATGATTCCATCTGCGGATGCTCGATCGACCAGGTGCACCTGGATATGCGCTACAGGTTCGATCAGGCGGAAATTCTAACCGAAGGCATCATTCGCGATGCATCGCGCGCGCTGCTTGGAAAGCCGACCCCCGATGCGCACACTATCGCGGTTTTCAACCCGACCTTTTCGCGCGAGGGATTGGTCGAGGGCGAGGCCGACATACCCGACGGAACGCGGCGATGGTCACTGAAAGGAAAAGACGGGCGACGCATCCCGTTTGTACTGGAACGCAATCAAGCAACGCGCGCGAAAATCAGCTTCGTAGCCGACGATTTGGTGCAAACCGGCTTTTCTTTCTACCAATTCGTGCGGGAGGAGGCTCCCACGGCGAACCCTTCGCCGGAGCCGCGCGCGGCCATCTCCGAAATCGAGAATGAGTTTTATCGGATTACGCCGGCCAGCCGCGGGGTCCGTATTCTCCATCTTCCGACCGGCGAATGGATGCAATTGTATTTCGAAGACGAAGGCGACCGCGGCGACGAGTACAACTTCGACCCGGTCGCGGACGCTCGGCCGATTACCGAGCCGGCGGAATCGAACGCACGAGTTCTTGAGAACGGCGCGGTGCGCAAGAGAATCGAGGTCACGATGCGCTTCGCCGTGCCGGAGTCGCTCGAATCGGGACGAAGGTCCCGGAAGGAAACACTGGCAGATGTTTCCATAAAAATTCGCGCCACCATTCACACGGGTTTGAAGCGAATCGATTTCACAGCCGATATCGACAATCACGCCCGTGACCATCGCGTGCGTGCGGCCCTGCGGACGCCCGTCCACGCCGCGCTCTCTTTGTCCGATACCGCCTTTGCCGTTCTCCATCGACCAATCGATCCGATCGAGCCGCGCGGAACCGAGGCGATCTACCCGACCGCGCCGCATCGGACGTTCACCGCCGTCGAGGGCACGCCGTTTGCTGCAGTGCTGATGAGTCGAGGTATCTATGAAACCGAGGTGCGACGCGAGGCGGATGGTGCAGCGACGATACTGCTCACGCTGCTGCGATGCGTCGGATGGCTTTCGCGTTCGGACCTCACGATGCGAGACGGCGGAGCTGGCCCCGAAATCGAGACACCGGGCGCCCAGGAGCAGGGAGCGCATCGATTTGAGTTCGCGGTCACGACGTTTCGTGGCGAATGGATCGGCGTGGGACTGATGGGGCGCGCGGCGACATACGCATACCCGTCGATTATCTTCGCGACGCCGCCGCAAGCCGGAGAGGGCGCAGGCGTGATGGCGCTGGCTGGATGCGACAATCCGCGGATCATGTTTTCCACGGCCTATCCCGCGCCAAAGAGCGGAGAGTTTCAGCTTCGAGTGTTCAACGCGTCACCCGAGCCCGAGCGCGCGACGCTGACGCTGCCCGACGGATGTGGGGCGCGGATGGTCGATCTGGCCGGGAAGGCGGTTCGGCGTGCCGGAGTGAAAAATCTTTGCCGTGGCCCGCTCCGATTGAATCTGCGCCGGTTCGAGATCGTCACTGTGAAAGTGGGTCGCGAAAAAATTTTTCGCAAACCGGTCAAAAAAGATTGATTGAAGTTTTGAAATCACTATGTTGATCGCTTGTCCGCAGTCGAATTCCGTGAACGTGCTGCGGACAGAGGGAAATCACAATGAGGGAGCGTTAGTTGGGCATGGAAGAGACCGCGGTCATCCGCACCGTTTATGACTATCCCGTCGCAAGCCACATCTGCACTGACGAGTCCGTCCGCTACGTCAAACTCGTCCGCCGCAACGGCAGCCGACCTTCAGGCACCTGCAGCAGATGCGGTACAGGATTCGTCTACGTGAAACCCAAGCGTTCGTCCGTACAGCATTTCGAGGGCGACGGAGCTACGCACTTCTAAGCCTCTCGGCGTCGGCCATTGCGCCGCCGCCTTTCTGACATCGCTATAAGCTCAGCAAGGCCCACTTTCGGGCCAAGGCAGAGAGGTATCTCGCGGCCGTGTCAGTGCGACAGTGAGGCGGAGTCCTGATTCTTTGATTGTTCAGGGCTCGTCTGCGACCGCACCAACTCGATTTTCGGGCCGCGATAGTATCGTTCGAGCTGTCCGCCGACGAAAGCCAAATCATCCGCAGGATCGAAAAATGCGACGAGCTTGGGCAGGAACGGCTGAATCATGAAGTCCCAGAAGCCGAAATCGGCCTTGAGGTCGGCGCGCATCACGGTAGCCGGATAGCGATTCCATCGCCGCTCGCCCGCCGGCTTGATTTCGACTTTCAGCAGACGAGGAGCGCCCGCGCAATTGAATGCGTGCAACTCGGTCGCAGCCGAGCCGCCGTGGCGCATCGCCGCCTGAATCGGGATAAGCAGGCTCGCTCCGGCGTACGTATCCGGAGGCACGTCAAGTGTCGCGGCTTTTCGCTCGCCCGCCGGCGACGAAAGAAAATTGACACACGCGGCCTCTCCCGTTGTGGTGTCGAGGCTGGCGTCGTATTCGGTCGATTTATCAGCGCGGAAAAACATATGGCGGAAGCGCAGCAACACCGGCATATCGCCGTCAGGATTCTTTCCGAGGCTGTCCTGCTCGAGATCGTATTCACCGCTCTGGTATCGATTTTCGCCGGTAATCGTGAGGTTCGCGCCCTCGTATTCAAAAACGTAACGCGCGTGCCCGATAAGCGCCCCGCTCGACGGGTTCAGGATGTCGAATTCCGTCATCGTCGAGGACCGACGATCCTGAGCGGAAACGTTCGGGGGAGCGATCGCTATCAATACTGCGCCCAGGACGATGCACGCGGCTGTCGCGCGGATACTGCGGGCGATGCTGCAAGGCTTTTCCCGGGACTTCATGAATCGGCGGCTTGTGCTCGCGAAAACAATCTGGGACGTTGATCGCGAATACAAGTCTGGCTTATGGCAGCGGATCAAAACAACCCCGCGACCGTTTCGACCGAAGATTCCTTCGTAACGTCGGGTGACGGCGGTAACGGCGGACTATTGTCCGCCCTGGTCGGCTCGCCGGATAGATACCTGTGGTCGCTCCTCGGATTGCTGATGTCGGTGACGGTGTTCGAGGCGTATGACGTCACGATTTTCCATCTTTGCACGCCCGATATTGCTCGGACGTTCCATCTGGATGATCACTCGGTTGGCAGGATGGCGTCCTTCGTACGTTTCGGCGGGATGCTCGCGTTCTTCGTGGTCGCGTTGTCGGACCGTATCGGACGCAAGCCCATCGTTTCGGCCACGGTGCTGCTTTACGCGTTTTTCACCTTCCTGACCGCCATCTCTCGCGGGCTCTGGAGTTTCACGCTCTGCCAGGCATGCGCGCAGATTTTTCTTTCCGCCGAATTCGCCGTCGCGATCATCATGATAAGCGAGGAGTTCGTCGATTCCGCGCGCGGCCGCGGCGTCGCGATGCTCCATATGGTCGGCCTGCTCGGAGTTGTCGCGGGCGGCGAGCTTTACGGATACATGGCCGATTCGCGGTTCGGATGGCGCGGCATGTATTTCATCGGAATCGTCCCGCTGCTGCTGGTCGCCGTGATGAGGCGCAACCTGCGCGAGACGCGCCGCTTCGTTCGTCTCGAAGCCGAAGCTGCCCCTCGTGAAAGCTTCGATCCGTTAGGCACGATCGCAAACGCTCTCGCGGCTTTTCGAGGCGTCTATCGCCGCCGATTACTGCTGATCGCAACGCTCTGGAACAGCGTCGGCCTGGTAGGCGCCCCTGCGGTCACATTTTTCAGCCTTTATGCGAAGCGTGATCGGCACTGGACGTCGCCCCAGATAGGCCATGCCATCGTTATCGCATACCTGCTCGGCACCCTGGGTCATGCCGCGACGGGATGGATGCTGGATCGATTCGGGCGACGCCCAACGGCCTGTCTCACCTACGTGGTTGGAGCATTTTCGATATTTGCGCTCTTCCAGACGACTTCGCACGGCGCGATGACGCTGGCGTTCTGTATGACTGTGTTTGCGTTTCAAGGATCTCGCACTGCGACGGCAACCTATTCCGCCGAACTCTTCCCTACGGAAATTCGCGCTTCAGCATACGGTCTGACCGTGCAGGTCTTCGGTCAGGTTGCCGGACTGTTCACGCCGTACATTGTCGGCTCGATGTCTCACGCGGTCGGCGGACTTGGCAACGCTGTGGCGATCGTTAGTGTAGGACCGCTAATCGGCGCGCTTGTCGTTCTGACGCTTGCGCCTGAAACCCGCGGTCGCAGCCTCGAAGATCTGGCGATCGCATCGACCTGACCTCAATCGCCGGGAGAACTGGATGCTTGATTCGGCATTGGGAGGCAATCCCGCCGCACGCCATCTGCAATCGATAGCTGCGCGCGCGCTCGCCGGCATCGGGATGACTCCGGATGCTGCCACGATCGCGGGCGTTATCACGGGAGTGATCGCGGGGGTCGCCTTCGGCGCCGGCGCTACTGCGCTGGGAATCGCGATGCTCGCGCTGAGCGCGGCGATGGACGCGGTCGACGGAACCATCGCACGCGAACGCTCGACACCGACCGCACACGGCGGACTCCTGGATCTCTGCTCGGACCGCGTCGTCGAAGTCGCGGTGATAGTCGGTATCGCGTGGCGGCGCCCGGAGATTCATTTCGCCGCCTTCGTGCTCGTGGCAAGTTGGTACGTCAATATCACGGTATTCCTGGCCGTCGGCGCGGCGCTCGAACACAAAGGACCGAAGCTTATCGAATACCCACCGGGAATCCTGGAGCGGACCGAGGCGCTGATTTTCTTCGTCATCCTGGCGCTCGCGCGTCCAATCGGCCCG
Organism: Binataceae bacterium (SeqCode); assembly: GCA_035624805.1. GTDB lineage: Bacteria > Desulfobacterota > Binatia > Binatales > Binataceae > DASPQU01. The sequence continues at coordinate 5,989 of DASPQU010000236.1, forward strand.
ATACTTTGCTGGGCCTTCACCGCGCTCGAAATCGCAACCGGCGCGCAGCGATTCATCTTCGGATGGCGAACGATCGGACGCTCCTGAACTGCAATCGACCATAGACCCGTGCATTCGGACCTTCGCGACTGGCCATGGAACAGTTGCGCCTCGCGGATTCGGCTGAAACAATGCATCGCATCAGGCCGCGCCGAGGGGCATTCGCGCGCGGCTTTATAATGCGACGTCTCGAAACCATCATCGTCATCCTCGCCCTTGGCTTCTACGTCTGGTTCCTGAGTCATTTCGGGACGGCGCAGGTCTTTGGCTACGTTCGCGCCGTCGGATGGGGTCTGGCGCTGACGATCGCGCTTGAAGCGTTGGCGCGGGCGGCGAACACGCTTGGATGGCAGGTGGCGCTCGGTCACTACGGCCAAAACATCGGATTTTTCGAATTGTTTTTCGCGCGGATCGCGGGGGAGGCAGTCGACTACGTGACGCCGTCGGCACAGCTCGGCGGCCAATTCGTGATGGCGATGATGGTCCGGCGGCGCGTCGAGATGGCGGCGGGGCTGGCGACGGTTATCGTGGCGGCGCTGTGCGAGATGATCGGGCAGATCGCATTTATGATACTCGCCTTGCTGCTCTCGATTCGGCTCGTTCCTGTCGCCGCGGGCATGTATTGGGCGATTGTCGGAGGTTTTTTGCTCGCGATCGCGCTCGCGGCGGGATTCTTTTTCGTCCAGACGAAAAACCCGTTCACTTTCCTGCTTGGCGCTGCCGCGCGCCTGCCGATTCCGGGAATTGAGACGGAGGAATATCGAAGCTCCGCCGAAGAGGGCGACGCGATCCTTCGCGAGTTCTATCTGCGCCATCGCGGACGCCTCCTCGTCTCGTCGCTGTGCTATCTGTTCGCGTGGAGTCTCGGTCCGGTCGAGATATGGTTTCTGATGTGGATTCTCAATCAGCGCGCCTCGTTTGAAATAGCTCTGCTGGTTGAGGCGCTCGGACTTCTAATCGAGCGCGCGACGTTTCTGATCCCGGCCAAGCTGGTCAGCCAGGAGGGCGGTAAGGCCCTGATCCTGGGGATGCTCGGT
>DASPQU010000237.1:0-3134 GCA_035624805.1 Binataceae bacterium (SeqCode)
CCTGATGCATTCGATCGAGGCGGCGTTCATATGCGGCGCGATGGCGGCGGAACTGGGCTTGAACGAGAAGCAGGCGCGTCGCGCGGCGTTGCTGCACGATATCGGCAAGGCGCTCACGCACGAGGTCGAAGGATCGCACGCGCTTATTGGAGGCGAGATCGCACGAAAATACGGCGAATCGGCGAAGATCGTCAACGCGATCGCAGCCCATCACGAGGAAGTGAAGGCGGAAACGATCCTGGCGCCGCTGGTCGATGCGGCCGACGCGCTTTCCGGTGCGCGTCCGGGTGCGCGTCGCGAGGTGCTGGAGAGCTACGTCAAACGGCTCGAAGATCTCGAGGCGATCGCGAAGTCGTTCAAAGGCGTGGACAAGTGCTTCGCCGTGCAGGCGGGACGCGAGATGCGCGTGATCGTCGAGCCGTCCCAGGTCAACGACGATGATGCCGCATTGCTCGCGCGCGACGTCGCACGGAAAATCGAAAGCGACATGACGTACCCCGGTCAAATCCGGGTTACGGTTATCCGCGAGACGCGCGCGACCGAACTCGCGCGCTGAGCGAGCGACCAACTATCAAGCGGGGCGGGCGCGGCTTCGGCCACGCCCGCCTCGCTTTTGTTTGTGCCTGGCGGTTCGGCTTTCAACATTTGACGATGCGCAGTAGGTTAAGCCCCGATCGTGGGCGCATCGTTTCACCATCATCACGGAGGCAATCGACCGCACGTTCACCATCATTTCGGTGGACCGGGCCTGCGCTCGCACGCGCATCATGCCCACGCGGAACACGTTGACGGGCATCACGACCACGATCACGACCGCGACCGCGTCCGCGCCCATCCGCATCGCCACGGTGTTCACGTCTACGACGCGAGCGGGAATCAACCCGCTGTCGTTCAAAGTCATGCGGGCGAACTCGGGCATTGGCATTTCGACGTTGCCTTTGAACGCGTGGCGCTGAGGCCACCATCCGATCTCACGTTTGCGTTGATTGCGGCGCCGACGAGCTTTGAATGGCGTCACGCGAAGATCGAGCCGCAAGCGCCGCGTCCGCCCCCGTCGAACTAGCCTTCTACTCGAAATAATTCCCCTTATCACCGTCTGATTTCGGATGGCCGCGGCATCGTGTCTCGCGGCCCATCGCTCGCGAAGCTTTGCGATCGCGAACAGGATGCCGCCGCCGTCGAAATGCTGGTTTGGGAAGGTATCGTCATGACGATCGATTTGTCGCGATCTGCGCGGTTCGTTATTGACGCGTTTATCGTCTTGCGGGTCTGCGTTCTCACGATGCTCACGCTCCGCGTTGCTCATTTGTGCGCCTTCGTATTGCTGCTCGGAGGCGCGTTTGCGCTCACTGCAAATGTTGCGTTTGCAGGTTCCAAGCCCGCAAATACCTCAGTTTCCGGAAGCGTCGTCGATTCGCTCGGACATCCCATCGCCGGCGCGACGGTCGTGTTGTCCCGTCCCGACGGTCACGAAGCGGCGCGTGCGACGACCGATGAGAATGGACTTTTCCGAGTGACGAACCTGGCCGCAGGCGTCTACTCTGTCAGGGTCGGCAAAACTGGTTTCAAACCGGCAAGTTCGATCGTCGTATTGCCGCGAGACGCGGCGAAAGCGCAACAGCTCGTGCTCGAATCAGAGGATGCGCTGACTCTGCCGATCAGCGCATCGAGGCTTCATCCGCAAAACGGTCTCTCGTCGTCGGGCGCGAACAAATACACGATGACGGCCAAGGATATCGGCAATCTTCCGGAGGGGGAGAGCACCGCGCTCAATCAGGTGATGCTCCAGATGCCCGGGGTGGCGCTCGACCAGAATCAGGAAATTCATATTCGCGGCGAGCACATGGGCATCCAGTACGAGATGAACGGCATCATGCTGCCGCTCGATATCAATACCGATCCGACGTTCACGCAACTGTTGAACTCGCGAATCGTGAAGAGCGCGAGCCTGATCGACGGTGTGCTGCCTGCGCAATATGGCCTGCGAACGTCCGGCGTGATCGATATTCACACGAGGGACGCGTGCGACGGTTCGCCAAATGAAGTCACTATTTCAGGAGGGCAACGCGACACGGCGCAGGGATCGTTTCAGTTTGGCGGATGCGGCAAGGAATTCAGCTACTACCTGACGGGCACGTTCCTCCAATCCAATCTTGGATTCAGCTCGGCGATCCCCGCGCCCGATCCGATTCACGACGCGGTGACGCAGGGTCAGGGTTTCGCTTACCTCACTTACGCCGCCACGCCGACAATCAAGCTCAGCCTGATGTCCGGGACGACGCTCTCGTTCAATCAGTTTCCGAACCAGGCGAATCTGCCGCCCCAGTATCAATATGACGACGTAAATCCGGCTCAATATCCTTCGAGCGCGATCAACTCGGGCCTGAATCTGCAGGATTACTTCGGCGTTCTTGCGATCAACGGTGCGCTCGGATTGATCGCCGACTACCAGCTCGCGTACTCAGCGCATTACGACAGCCAGAGCTTCTATCCGGATCCGATCTCGGACCTGATCTATCAGGGAATTGCGTCGAACGTATTCACGAGCGATCTTTCCAATACTCTGCAAGGCGATTTGACGTGGCGCGCGATTGCGTCGCACAGCATCCGCGGCGGTTTCTATCTCGCCGAGTACGGCGTCGAATCGGACCAGACCTCACAGGTGTTCCCGATCGAATCGGGGCAACCGTTGACCCTCCCGATTTCGGTCAGCGCGAATCTGAACAAAATCAACGTCGTGTTCGGCTTCTATTTGCAGGACACGTGGCAAGTCACGGACGAACTCGCCCTGAATTTCGGCACACGATGGGATCGCGTCACGGGGTTTACCGTGGATAGTCAGTTCAGCCCCACGATCAATTTCGTCTACAAGCCGCGTGCCGATACGATTATGCACGCCGGCTTCGCGCGGAATTTCCAGCCGCCGAACTTTCAGAATGTTTCATCGGGAATATACAAACTGTTCGCGGGCACCACTGGAGCGGTTGATTCGAGCCCGACGGGCAACGCTTCGCCGTATGCGGAAACCGATTATACCTGGGACGTCGGCTTCACATATCAAATAACGCCTCGACTGGCGTTTGCGCAGGACAACTATTTCAGAATCGACCGCCACTATCTCGATGAAGGCCAGT
>DASPQU010000238.1:0-7943 GCA_035624805.1 Binataceae bacterium (SeqCode)
GAAAGCGATCCAATCGTGATGCCGAGCGAGAAGCTGATCGCGACGCCGATCAGCCCGACGAACATCGAGACGCGGGCGCCGTAAACGATTCGCGAAAACAGATCGCGTCCGAGCGCGTCGCTGCCAAAAAAGAAAACTTGAGGCGCGTCCGGCTCGGTCGTGAAGAGATGGCCGTAGCTGAACAGATGAACGTACGTCTTGCGCGTCTCGTCGGGCTCATAGATTCGCTCGACGGGGTCCTTCATCAGCATTGGATGTGCGTAAAGAAAGCCGTGTTCCCATTCGGACGGCGCACTCAGATGAAGGCGCATCGGAGGGCAATCCGGCATCCGACGATTCTGGTACGCCGGGTCGTAGGGCGCGATCAGAGGCGATGCGACCGCGAGCAAGTAGAACAGCACGAGGCACATCGCGGACGATCGCACCGTCCACGACGCCAGCCTCCATTCGCGCGCGACGGCGTCACCTGCGACCCGGGATGGTGCACCGTTGGTTGCGCCATAAGTCTCGGCGACAGGCTGTGCCTGCGTCGAGTTCACTCCGACTCCGCCGAGGAGAAATCGACGCGGGGATCGACGGCGACAAGCGCAAGATCCGCCAGCAGGTTGCCGACCAGCAGAAGCACCGCGCCCATCAGCACCGAGCCCATCACGAGATAGATATCCAGCGATCGCACCGCTTCGAGCAGCAGCAGCCCGAGCCCCTGAAGATTCATGACGGCTTCAACGAGCGCTGCGCCGCCGAGAAGATCGGCGAGCCCATAGCCCGCCATCGTCACGAACGGATTCAGCGCGTTGCGCAGCACGTGCTTGTAGATGACGACGCGTTCGGAAAGCCCCTTGGCGCGCGCGGTTCGCACGAAGTCGGAATTCTTGATTTCCAGAATCTGCGAGCGCATCAGGCGCATCAGCGACGCCATCCCCGCAACGCCGAGAACGAAAACCGGCAGCATAAGATGGTTAATCCGGTCCGCGATCCGCGCCCACAAATCCAGATCGGGATAGTCAACGCTGAATGTTCCGCCGACGGGAAACCATCCCGTCTTGAGCGCAAAGAACATCATGAGAAAGGCGAGGAAAAAATTCGGGACGGACATCCCGAAAAACGCGACGAACGACAGCACCCGATCCCATATCGAGTTCTGACGCACCGCGACGACGATTCCTATCGGAATTGCGATCACCCAGGCGAAAATCATGCTTGCGGCCGAGAGGATTATCGTGTTGAGCGCGCGCGATCCGATAAGGCTCGTAACGCTGACGCGATAGGCGAGCGAGGTTCCGAGGTTCAGGTGCAAAACTGACCAAAGCCACTTCGCGTATCGAACGACGAGCGGCTGATCGAGTCCGAACTGCGCCTCCAGCTGGCGAATAACGTCAGGCGAGATCGAGGGATTCATCTTGAGGCTCGAGAGGAAATCGCCGGGGACCATCGACATCACGAGGAAGGACAGGAACGTGATTCCCAGCAGCAGCGGGATCATGTTGATGACGCGTCGGATGATGAATCGAGTCATTCGAAATGGATCGTTCCGAGCGAATCCGTTTGAGTCCTCGCCCCGTCGGGGAGAGGACCGCGCGAAGCGCGAGGTGAGGGTCCAATGTCAGCGCGTCGCGATTTCGCGACGCGCGATTCAAGTAATCGCGCGCAACCGATGCGCGCTGGATGAGGACCCTCACCCGGAGCAAAAGAATTGCTCCGACCTCTCCCTGTCCGGGCGAGGTTCTGCAAAAGCGGGATCGAAGTAGGAGCGTTGCGCTTCACGGTCAGTTCTCACGAAACTGGATGTATTCGGGCCGGTAGAGGCCCCACACCGTTAAATCGTAATTCTCGAGCGAGTTGCGGCGCGCATCGTAGCGAATCTGGCGAACGGTCTCGATAATCGGAAGCTGGTCGTGGAGGATTTCCTGTATCCGCCAGTAATACGGCACGCGCTTTTGCACATCCATCTCCGCCGTGCCCTCCTCCAGCAGCTTGTCGATCTCAGCCTCCCATGACGTCGCGGGCTTGGGCTGATCCGGATACCAAAGGTGAAGGTTGCCTGACGAGCGCAAGAAATTCGCGCCGTTGTTTGGTTCAATCGTGCCCGTAAACCCGATCATTACGCAGTCCCAATCGAAGCTCGAATCGAGTTTCTCGACCAGTGTTGTAAACTCGAGGGGCCGATAATTGGCCGTGATGCCGAGCGTGGCGAGGTCCTGCTTCAGTATCGTGCACATCTGATTACGCTCGGGCGCGCCGGTATTCGTGGTCAGGTTGAAAACGATCAGATTCCCATGCGAATCGATCCGTTTGCCGTCAGGACCCAGATGGTATCCGCCCGCTTCGAGCATCTGCGCGGCCAGTTTGAGATCGTAGTCGTAATCCTTGAGATTGGGATCGTGAAAAAGTTTGTTCGCGGGCGAGATATCCGAGACTGCAGGCACGGCGAGCCCGTGATAGCAGAGGTTGATTATCCCCTGCTTGTCGATCGAATGGGCGATCGCGCGCAGAAAGTTGAGGTCCGTGAACCATTCGAGCTTCGGATCGGCTTTGCCGTTTTTCACATAATGCTTGGGGTTGCGGTTGAAGCAGAAAAACAGCTCGCCGGTATCAACTCCCATCTCGGTAATCGTGATGTCCAGCGATTTCGCCTTGCCGCGGAGATCCAGTACCTCGTTGGGATACGGTTGGTAGACGTCGGTCTGGCCGGAGAGGAACTTCATGTACGAAGCCTGCCGATCCTGAACGATCAGGTAATCCTTCCCATGAAGTCGAGGTAATTGACCGCCGTGATCGTCTTTCATCCAGAAGTCGAGATTGCGCTTGAGCGTCGCGGCCTGAGCAGGCACGTAGCGCGTGGGAAGAAACGACCCGAGCCCTACGATTTTCTCGGGCGGAGTGTCGATCCCCCATGTTCGCGTAAACGAACCGTCGTTGAGCGCTCTTTCGAGGATGTGTGCCGGAAGAATCTCGAAACTGATCGAATAGAGCAGCGGCGCAAAGGGCCGCGGCAATCGCATCACAACGGTGAAAGGGTCGGGCGTTTCGACTTCGATCTGCTTGCCGTCAATCGTCAGGATCGGACGCATACTGTTCGGCACGCGCTTGTCGTAGATCGCGCGCATCGTGAACGCGACATCGTGCGACGTGAAGGGCTCGCCGTCCGACCACTTCACCCCGTGGCGAAGATGGAATGTGATCGATTTGCCGCCGTCGCCGATTTCCCAGCTCTCAGCGAGTCGCGCCTCAGGAAGAGTCGTCTTGGGATTTGCAGTGACGAGTCCTTCGAAAGTATCCGCGAGCAAGGAGCCTGAAGTGGCGTCGGTGACGAGGACGGGATTGAACGTACGCGGATCGCCGCCCAGCGTATCGTACAGAATTTGCTGCCTGGCGTGATCGTTTGCCGGACGGTTCACGCGGCATCCCGTCGCGACGATCGCCGCGAGCGCAGCGATCGCTAGCAATATCCCGAACGTGCGGCGTCTATCCATTGAATCCGGAAGTGCTATCGCGCGCGGCGCCGATTTCGACCGTCTTGGATGTCGGACCCGGCGTCAGGACGAATATCGAATCCTGCACGACGCCGTTAACGATTGGGCGCTGATAGCGAAAGCTGACACGGCTCTGTGCGCCGGGAAATTCCGCATCCACTTCGTACGGAAACATGACGCCGCCGATATCGTGATAGGAGGCGTAGCGAACCTCATAAGCGATCGCGCCTTGCGACGCTCGCCCGCGCACCATTCTTAGTTCGCCCGCTTCGAAGCCAAGCTCATCTTCGTCGCCGTTCCCGTTCTTGTACGCGAGGATCTTCATCGGACCTTCGTCGGCGACCCGATCGGGTGCGCGACGATCCTGTACCGGCGCGATTGCCATCATCAGGCCAATCGCGTCGCGCGGCGCCATCGGGATTCGCACGAATCGTGCGAGAGTCCGCGCACTCGCGACGCCATGCATAAACGTGTTGTTGGAGGAATCGAAGATCTGGAGATTGTCGTCGCGAGCCGCCACGACCATCGCTACTCCAAACGGCGACATCGCATCGACGCGCATGCTCGACGGCCGTTTCAGCACGATCTGCTCGCGCGCTTTAACGTGATCATCACCGTTTCGGTATTCCATCACGGCGGCGGTCTGAAGCGAATCGAGGTTGCGCTCGCGCGCGTTCATCGCATCGACGAGAGCCGCGACATCAGCAGCAGGACCGGGCGCCGGCGCCACAACCTCGGGCGCCTTGGGCGATATCGCGGCGCATCCCGAAAGCGCGACAGCGCCGCACAGCGCGGCCACCAACGATGTTCGCGCGCGCGTGCGACTGATTGCAGATTTAGTGCGCGGCGGAGCCGAGCGCATTCTGGAGATTCCGAATCTTGTCCTTGAGGCGCACTATCTGCTCTGAATCCTGCGCCCGTTTCAGCGCGTCGTCGTACTGATGCTCGGCTTCCTTGCGTTTGCCAAGCTTGAGATAGGCGTCGCCGAGATGCTCGGTGATAGTGGGATCGTCGCCGGTCAGGTTGACGGCGCGTTCAAGCTGCTCGACGGCCTGCTTGTAATCGCCCTTCTGGTAGTAAACCCATCCGAGGCTGTCGATATAAAATCCGTCCTCGGGATCGACATCGAGCGCGCGCTTGATCAGGCGTTCGGCTTCATCGAGATTCTTGCCCTCGTCGGCGTAGGAGTATCCGAGGTAGTTGAGCGCCTGCGAATTCTTGGGATTCAGCTCGATCGCCTTGCGCATCTCTTCGACGCCCGCCTGCTTCTGCTTGCTCTCGTCGAACAGCGCGCCGAGCGTGAAGTGGTACTTGTCATTGTTGGGCTCGGCAGCGACCATCTTGCGCGCGTAGTCGATCGCGGTCGGATAGTCTTTTTTCTCCTGGTAGATGCCGACCATAAAGCCCATGATCTCGGGATCGTTCGGGCGCTTCTCGGCCGCCTGCTTCAGCGCTGTTATCGCACTGTCGTAGTTGTTCTGCTTGTCGTCCAGGTACGCGATCTGAAGGCGCGATTCTACGTAGTGGTCGTCGTTTTCCGGAATCCGGTTGAATTGCGAGATCGCCTGATCACCTTCGCCCAGCTCCATGTAAGCGCTGCCGAGATAGTATCGGACGCGATTGTTGTCGGGCTCGGCGCCGAGCACCAGGTTAAATTCGGTCGCCGCGCGATCGTAGTCGCCGCGCTGGAAGTAGAGCAGCCCGATCTTGGTTCTCGTATCGACCGGGTTCGCTTCCAGGTTCTCGAGCCGCTTCAGCTCCGCGATCGCGCCCTCGTAATCCTTCTGGCTCACGTAGGCCTGCGCGAGCAGCTTGCGGGCGGATTTGCTGTTGGGATTTATCTGGACGACTTTCTTATAAAGCTCGATCGCCTCGTCCTTCTTGCCTTCGCTATCCCGCAGGAGGGCGAGATCGAGGAGCACCATCTCGGAATCGGGATTCAGCTCCTGAGCTTTCTTGTAGTAGCGCTCTGCCGCGGGATAATCCTTCGCCGCAACCATCACGCGACCGGCGTAGTAGTAGCCCAGGAAGGCCTTGGGATCGAGTGCGATAAGCTTGTCGAGGGTAGCGCGGGACTGCTTGAAGTCGCCGCGCTTGGCGTACAGCGCGCCGAGATACAGGTAGGCTTCTTCGCTATGGGGATCGACCCTGAGGACGGTGAGATATTCCTGCTCGGCAATATCGTCATGCCCGAGCGCCGAATTGATTCCGGCGGCGAGCAGGAGGGCCTCGACATAGTTGGGTTCGATCGCTATCGCGCGGTTCGACTGCTCGAGCGCGTCCTTGAGGCGTCCCTCCCGAACATACATCGAGGCGAGGGTTCCCCTGAGCTTTGCGTTTTGAGGATCGTACTTGACGGCCTCTTCGTACGACGCGAGGGCCTTTTCGCGATCGCCCTCGTTGGTCGCTACCTCGGCCTCGAGGAACGCGCCCATCGCCTTGGCTTCGTCGGGGATTTCGACGGCGGTATTATCGCCGAAATGGTTGGTCGTCGTCGCGGCGGCGCTGACGGTCTGAGTCGGCGACGTCTTATGCGCAGTCGCGTAACGGGCGCACCCGCCGACGAGGAATCCGATCGCGATTAGCAGCGCGGTAAAAAAATTGAGCAAAATGGTCATTCGGAGGAAATCTCGACCATCAAAGAGAGCTAACACGGCCACTCGGGACCGTCAACGTGAGCCCCGCGCAATGCCTTTCGACATGATTTTCCCAATCGCGCAGTGATCACGCCAGTGTCTCCCCGCATCATATCGGACGTGATTGAGGCGATAGCGGTTTCTACAGCCACGACCGGCTTGCGCGGATGTCGCGCGATCAATAGACGCTTGAGCCAGGGACACTCGTTTTGTTGACCGCTGATACATCCTCGACACCGCTTGGAAGCGCGCCGAACTCGACGGCGGGACGCTTCGCCGGGCGGATGGGCGTCCTGTCGCTCGTGTGCGTGATGTATCTTGTGGTCAGCGGCGGCGCCTACGGAATCGAAGATGCTGTCAAGCTAGCGGGACCGCGCCTCACGATGTTGCTGTGCGTCGTCGTTCCAATCACGTTGAGCCTCCCAACGGCGCTGATGGCGGCGGAGCTGACGGCGCTGATGCCGGTGGAGGGCGGTTTCTATTATTGGGTCAAAGCCGCGCTCGGCCCCTTCGCCGGTTTCGCCGAGATATACCTGACGGTCCTGTACACGGCCGTCGATATGGCGATCTATCCTGTACTGTTCTCCGGCTATCTGTCGTTCCTATTTCCGATTGGCCACGTGACGCAATTCGTTCTGGCGATCTCTCTGATCTGGATTTCGGGCGCGATGAACCTGGCGGGAATCCGTCCAGTCGGTTTCAGTTCGATCGCGCTCACCGTCGTGCTTCTCGCGCCGTTTGCGATTTTCGCAGTCGTCGGGATTCCGCGGCTGGTCCACTTCGCGATGCCTCCGCAACCGCTTCTCTCTCCGAATTTCATGGGCGCACTCGGAGCGGGATTGACGGTCGTTATCTGGAACTTCGGAGGATGGGAGAACCTGAGCGTCGTTGCAGGAGAGGTCGAAGATCCGCGGCGCAACTACGTTCGCGCGGTCGCCGTGGCGCTGCCGATGGTCGCGGCGGGGTACATCATCCCACTTGCCGTCGCGGTATCGGGAGCCACGAACACGTCGGAGTGGAGCGTGGGATGGTTCGCGCACGAAGGCTACGCCATGGGCGGTCCGATTCTCGGCGGATGGCTGGCGCTCGGAGGCGGTATCATGGCTCTGGCCGTCTTTCAGGCGGCGATGCTGTGGGTGTCGCGGATGCCTTACGTTCTCGCGCGCGAAGGGTACTTCCCGCCGGCGGTGGGCGATTTATGGTCTACGACGGGGGCGCCATGGAAAGCGATCTTGCTCTGCTGCTTCGCGTTCACGTTGATGGTTCCGCTGGGATTCGTGACGCTGGTGGTGCTCGACGTTTTCTTCTACATGGCGGCGCTCGCGCTGGAGATGGCAGCGCTGGTTCGATTGCGCCGTCTCTTTCCAAATAGGCAAGGCTTGTTCGTCATCGGTGGCGGAAAACTTGGACTCGCCGCCGTCGCGATTTCGCCGCTGCTGACCTGGGCGGCGACGTTCGGTCTCGCGTTATCGCAGGGCGACGGCCATCTCGATTTTCTGATCGCAATAGCACTGGGCGCTACAGTTTGGCCGGTCTATATCCTCGCAACCCGGCTTTACGGCGGTCCGCGGGAATCGTCGAGTGAAATTATCGAAGACGACCAGGCTGCTGCGCTGTCGGTCAGCGCGGACTGAGACGGAACAACACTGCGGTGCGGCTTTCCTCGATCGGTTCCATCGTAAATCTCGCCTGAAGGCTGTCGCTCTCGGTCTTGAGCGTATCGGCGTAGTCCTGCGTCTCGGGACGAAACATCAGGAAATAGACCGATCGCCCGCTTTGCATCGCGTTCTGGACGGTCGCGACTGATGCATCATCGGGGCGGGCGCCGTCGAAG
>DASPQU010000239.1:0-9286 GCA_035624805.1 Binataceae bacterium (SeqCode)
TGGATAGGAAGCAACTGGCCGAAGCCCGGAAGATGGCACAATGTCCAATGGTCGCCGCGATCGCCGGTAGTGAAAAGGAAGGACGGCGTGAAATGGCTCGCCCAGTTGGCCGCGAAGTTTATCAGATGCTGACCGCTCGACAGGCTGATTTGCGCACCATCGCTGCTACATCCGAGGCAGGTCGATGAATCGCTGAAGAGCGAGAGCTGCTCGAACCGTCCGGCCGTCGCAGGCTTCGCTACGAATGCGCACGCCTGCGGGACAGCGAAAGCGATCACAATTGCTGCTGCAGCCAACGTTTGTCGCGGCTGACCTCGAAGCTCCTTCCAATACATGACGCCCAGAAACGCCGACATCATCGGAACAAACAGCCCGGTTACCGAATAGGCGTACAGGGAAGATCCAAAAAAAACTGCCGACGCGAGTAGCCATGCGCCTTTTTTTCGGCGCCAGCCCAAAAAGCACAGCATCGCCAAGTCGACCATCGCCGACGCGCACGTCGTCTCGATGCCGAAACGGCTAAGAGACAGATGCCATGGCATCACTGCTCCGAGCATCGCCGCTGCCGCAGCCCCCGGTAACCCCATCGACAGCCCGCCTATGGCCGTCATCGCAATCAAATCGATCGCGCCCCACAAAGCCGCTCCCATCCGCACTGCGCGAGGCGTCAGCCCGAGCGTCGCGACTACCGGTACCAGCGAATAGACGAACAGCGGCTTGCGATAGTCGTTGAACGATTGCATCGCAACGACGGGGAGGAAATTGCCGTGATGATCGCGTCCGGTTTTCAGAAGACAGTACGCGTCGTAGCCCTCAACTGCTTCGTCTGCATGAAGCCCCGGCGGGACGCGATCAAGGGCGATCGTGCGAAATGCAATGCCGCTTGTCAGTGATATCGCGATGATCGCGAGCATCACGCGTCGGGCGACGCGTTCTCCGGGCGACTCTGTCTGCGGGTTTGATTTTACTTCAACTTCCGATTGCACGGTCCGCAAACGCCAAATCCGTGGTCCTGGCACATGCGCGCGCGAACAAGTTCAAAAACTTGAGGTGGTCGAACCGGTCCGCGATTGCGCAGATATCTTATACAGGTTGTAGGGCGCGTTCGCAAAACTCGGAGCGTACTTTTTGTTACCAGACTGCGAATTCTCCAACCGAGATGCTACGGGAACCCCGATGCCAGGGAGTGCAGGCCGCTCACATCAAGATGGCGGGCCGAATTTTCGGTCCGCCATCTGATCCGTTCATACGCGTTGGACGCTTTACTTCTTTTGTGCCTGCGCCGGTGATCGCTGATGAGCCAGGAAGCGCGCGATGTCCTCGATCTCTTCGTGGGAGAGCTTGCCCGCGGGTTCGAGGAAACTCGGCATATCCGATTTCGAGTACAGGGACTTCGGATCTTCAGTATAGCGATGAATGAATGAGCGCGTCCGCGTGAGGCCGATTCCGCTCAGATCCGGGCCTTTCGCGCCACCGTGTCCGGCGACCTTATGGCATTTGCCGCACGATCGGTAAAAGAGTTTGGGCGCTTTGTCGCTGTAAGGACCGCCGCCCTGAATTTCGTTCAGATAATCAAGCAAATCGGATTTTTCCTGCGGCAGCAGTCCCAACGGCGCCATTTTGACGCCCGGCCGTACGATCGCTCCCGGCGTTTCGAGGTGCGTCGTTATCCACGCTTGATCGTGCTTGAATTGATCGAGCGCCAGGTCCGGTCCGATTGCGCTTCCGCGTCCGTTCACCGAGTGACAATAGCTGCAGTTCAGTTCGTGATAGAGCCGATGGCCTTCCGCGACCGTAGGCAGTTCCGGAACATACGGTGAAACGAGCGGCGAGCGCGCGCCGATCACGGTCAAGGCGAGCACGCCGAGCAGCGCCGCGGTTGCAAGAGTCGTCGCTATCGGACGCTCGAGTGGGCTGACAGTCATTCGCAGATCGTAGAACGGAGCCAGAATGAGGATGACGAGTGCGATGCCGGGCAGAAAAACCGCAACCAGCGCTTCAAGACTTCCGGGAAAATACTTGAGCGCCTGGAACAGAAACAGAAAATACCAATCGGGCCGAGGGTTGTAGCTGGTGCTGCCGGGGTCCGCGATTTCACCGATTTCTGCGGGAGACAGGATCGCGAGCGTGAGGATAACGAGAAAGCAGATTAGGACCGCGACGGCGTCTTTCGCCAGATAAAACGGATAGAACGATTCGCCCACTTCCTTGGAGTGGTGATATTCATCGTCCGCCCGTCGGCGTTGCTCCTCGATGCTGACGCCGGTGATGCCTGCGTAATCGTTACGCCGCGACGGAGGCGCGGAGATACCCTGCCTCACGACCATGAACAGATGCACCGCGACAACGCCGATAATGGCCGCGGGCAGCATCAAAACATGAAACGCATAAAAGCGCGTCAGCGTCTGAGGCCCGACCTCGCGCCCACCGCGCATGAACTCCTTTATGTAGGTTCCGAGGACGGGAGCCGCACCGGCGATGTTGGTGCCAACCACCGTGGCCCAATACGATTTCTGGTTCCACGGCAGCAGATATCCCGTGAATCCGAAGAGCATCACGATGAGCAACAGGACGACGCCGGTGACCCAGGTCAACTCGCGCGGATACTTGTAGCCGCCGGTAAGGAACACCGTCAGCATATGCGCGCCGACCGCGACCACCATCGCGCTGGCGCCCCACGAATGGATTCCTCGAATGACCTGTCCGAAGGGCGCGGTGGTGGAGATGTAGCGGACCGCGTCGAAGGCGTGATCCGGGCTTGGCGTGTAATTCATCGCCAGCATCATCCCGGTCACCGCCTGCATGATGAAAAAGAAAAGCAGTACGCTTCCGAGCGTATAAATCCATTCGCTCCACGGTCCGCTTTTCGGAATGTGGCGGTCGAACAGGGCTACGCGGATTTCCCGCGTGCCCAGGCGCTCGTCAAGCCACTCGCTCAACTGGATTGGGGACCACATAAACGAAACCGTCGCGGATCTCGTAGTTATAAACGTCCAGAGGGCGCGGCGGCGGACCACTGACGACCTTACCCTCGAGGTTGAATACGGCGCTGTGACAGGGGCAGAAGAAACTCTTCGCCTGATCATCCCAGCGATAAGCGCATCCCAGATGCGTGCAATGCGGATCGAACACGTAAAGCTTGTCCGGCAAACGGACCACCCAGGCGGTAACCTGCTGAGACGCCGTCACCCATCCCTCGACCACACGCCTCACGACTTCCACGCGCTGCGGAACGTTGATCGGCAAATCGTCGAGCTTGCCGAGCTGCACCCAATCGGCAGCTCCATGTTCGCCGAATATGGGGCTGATCAGATAGCTGACGATAGGCGCCGCGATACCAGCACTGACCAGTCCGATCGCTCCCCAAAAAAGCCGGGTAATAAACGATCGGCGATTCTCTTCGGCGCCTACCTCGCCGACCGTCTCGATATGCGGACCGGCCGTGTCGATAACCGGATAACTTGGGGAGTTAATCGCCATATATCAAACAGAAGATCGCTTGAGGCCGACTGAGTGCAGCAAACAGGCGCTCGCCGGGGCGCCGGTCGGGGAGAACGTCCCCGACCGGCTCATCATTGTGTTGGTTCAAGGAAGTTTCTACGCGATCAGTGCTCGCCGGTTTTTCACTCTGATCAACAGCCTTGGGCGCGTTGAACACCAGTTTCCTCAATACGACCATGCCACCCGGGCTATCCCTCGGACCTGACCATTCTTCATCGTTTGGGTCGGCGCCGCTCAAAGCCGCGCCGAAGATGACCACACTCGCTCACTTCTTGCAGAAGGTGCGAACGTACTCGACCAGCTCCTTGATCTCTCCGTCGTCATAGGCGCTGGCGAAATCCGGCATCTCCTTGCTCTTGCCGACCTTTTCGCCGCCTTCCTTGATGATCTTCAGCATGTAGTCATCGGTGATTTTCGACATCCCGGCGCAGTCAGTGTAGTTTCTCGGCTTGGTCTTCAGCTCCGCAGCCTTCGGACCGTCACCCTTTCCGTCCTTGCCATGGCAATCCGCGCACGAATCGGTGAAATGCGCTGCCGCTTCGCCGGCAATAGCCGGAGCAGACGCAACCAGCGCGAATATGGCGGCAGCCGGCAGCGCTAACGATATTGGGCCCAGAATCTTGAGCCCGGTTTTGCTTTGACTGTTACTCGACATGACCTTTTCATCCCTCCTCGAACCTGTTTGTTCAAGAACAGGAGCCCAGCTTTGTCCGGCCGTCTTTCGGGCCAAAACTTAGCCCCAAGCCCCTTATTTCCAAATCAGCGTTAACGAACCCCAAGCAGCTTGGAACTTGACTCCCAACGTTACACCGCTTCGCCACATCTGTATCCGAAGGAACATGCCGCTGCGGCACTTTCAAGTGCGGGAGTCAGAAAATCGAAGAACATTAGGATGCCTTCTATAGATCGAGCTCTGTCCATCAGCAACATTTATGCCCTGCAATCTTTGCGGACTGGCTGAAGTTTTTTCGTAAATCGGAAAACCTTCGCGCACCGTTGCTCTACGTTCGAAGCTGCAACGGGGAGGGCCGAAAATCAGAGATTCAGATCGCTGCGCGCAATGAATTTAATCGGAAACTCGCTGGACGAACGGACCATTGGTCCGCACTGCGCAGAACGAACGCCAATACGGCGCCGGCGGTTCGCGAGTACCAAAGCTGATACCGACTTTGCGAACCGCGACATTCTCTCCTAAGGCTGTCAGGTTGCCGGCTCGATCCTCGCGGGAACGTGCTTGTGCAACGGCGTGCCGGCGAACCAATCGCGATGCTCCGTCGTTGTCAGTTCGTTGGGCGGGACTCCGTTTTGGAACTCCTGGCCTTCGCGGTCGGGATACCAAAGCCCGGCCCCATTGGGAAGCGCGACGTGTCCTGGAGACATGCTGTCACTTATCTCTATCACCGTCTCCGCGCTTGCCCGTCTGGTGACGAGGCGCACGCGCCCGCCGTTTTGGACACCGAGCCCGCTGGCGTCTTCGGGATTCATCCATAGAGCTGCCACGGGATCTTTGGGGCGCCACTGCGGATCGCGGACGATCGTATTGGCGGTCGACGATCGACGCTGGCCGGCAGAAAGCACGAACGGGAACTCCGGGTCGCGTGAGGGATGCTCGTCGCGCAGCGATTTCAGTTCCGGAATCAGTTCAGGAATCGTGAGGTTGACTTTGCCTTCGCGAATTCTGCGCCACGTTTCTTCGTAAGGATCGACGCTGACGACAACTCCTGAGGGATTTTTCAGGATCGCGTCGAACAATGCCTCTCCCATCTCGGCGGCGCTCTTGCCGTCGAATTCCGCTCGACGCAACGAATCCGGATATCTGCGCGCGAACTCATGCGCGACGCCCCATAAGGATGCAGCGTTTTCCATGCCTTCGCCGAGCGTTGGTCCGAGAGTCTCGTAGAGTACGGTCGTCATTATCGCCGCAAGATGAGGCTTCGCCGACACCACGCGCTGTAACTCCATCGCGTAGGCGGCGTGCCCGCTTTTCGCCGCGGCATGGAGCGGAGCGACGTCTTCGTCGCTCATCGCGCCGATAGCGCGCACCACTCGCCGATGAATTTCGCCCTCGGGCAGCGTTCCCGGCATCGGATCGAGAATCGGACCGCGCAGCGTGAAGGTATTGCGGAAATCTTCGTCGGTATCCACTGCCGCGCCGAAGAAGGTCGCCTCCCACTTTTCATACTGTGAGCACGACGGCAGGACGTAATGCGCCTCGCGGGCCGTCTCCGTCATCGCGACGTCGATCACCACCACGAAATCCAGCGCCCTCAGCGCCTCGCGCATGCGCGCGCTGTCGGCGAGCGAATGCGCGGGATTTTCCGCCTCGACAAGCATCGCGCGAAAACGCTTCGGATGGTCCGTCAGAATCTCGTCGGGGATCACATTGCACGGAATCATGTTGCCGATGATGCGATGCCCACCGACCGGGCTGGTCTTGGACGACAACGCGCCCCCGAACATACCCGTCAGGCTGGTCCCCGCGTTCATCGCGCCGCGTTTGCCGATATTTCCGGTCAGAACGTAGAGCAGCTTTTCCAGATACGAGTTCAGCGTGCTGTGAGGGGACTGCTCGATACCGAGGTCTTCGTAGAGCGAGACGCTCGACGCGCGCGCGATTCGGCGCGATACCTCGCGCACCTGGTCTTCGCTCAATCCTGCGCGGGCGCAATACTCGGCGACCGGCGCCTCGTTAAGCGCAGCAAAAAGCGCGTCGCCGTGCTGCGTTCGCTCACGAAGGAAATCGTGATTGACGAGATCCTCCTGAACCATCGTACCGAGCATCGCGGCCAGACAGAACGCGTCGGTTCCGGGACGGACGCGCAAATGGTAATCCGCCATCTCCGCAGTTTCGGTCCGACACGGATCGATCACGACCAGGGCACGATTCGGATCGGACGAGATTTCGCGCAACACCGGGCGCGCGCGCTGAAAGCCGTGCGACTGCCACGGATTTTTGCCGACGAAAACGGCGACCTCCGCATGCTCGAAGCTCCCACGCACCGCGGTCCCGAACAGCATGTGCTCGACCCAGAACTCTCCGGTCTTTTCCTGCGCCAGCGCATTCGAGCTGAAAACGGAACGTAGCGCGCGGCGCGTCGATGCGCCGTAGCTGCCGCACAGATGATTTCCCTGTCCGCCTCCGCCGTAATAGAAAATGCTCGCTCCGCCCCATTTGTCACGTACATTCAAGAACCCCGCCGCGACCTCGCGAATCGCAGTGTCCCAATCGATCTCCTCGAAAGAGCCGTCGGGCTTGCGCCTAAGAGGTGCGGTCAGGCGGTCGCGGCCGTTCTGGTAGTAATCGATGCGCTGTGCTTTCTCGCACGCGTACCCTTTGGATGCCACATGGGCGCGATTGCCATGAACGCGCGCGATCCTGCGCCCTTCGAGCTTGACTTCAAGACCGCAATTGACCGAACACAGCACGCAAATCGTTTTCAGCCATTCGTCGCTCATGAGGCGAACTCCTTTTCATGGTTGCCGCGAAATTGACTTCCATTTTGGAAGCCAGCCTTGACTGACTTCTATATTGGAACCTACTATGAGTAAAGGCTCGGGGACGAAATTCGACGGGGAATAATGCGCTGGGACGAAATCAGCACGATGACGTGTTCGATCGCGCGGACGCTCTCGGTAGTCGGCGATCGATGGACGATGCTCATTATCCGCGACGTCTTTCTCGGAATCCGCCGCTTCGAGGCTATCCAGAGCGATTTGCACATAACGCCGCATCGCCTGTCCGATCGCCTGCGCAAGCTGGTAAGCAACGGAATCCTGAAGCGTGTCGCCTACGAAGAGCGTCCGCGGCGATGGGAGTATCGGCTGACGGAGAAGGGCATCGATCTCTATCCGTTGATCGTCGCGATGGTTCGATGGGGCGATCGATGGATGGCGGGACGCGAGGGCGTGCCGGTCGAACTGGTGCATCGACCTTGCGGCCACGCTATCGAGCCGCGACTCACCTGTCCCGAATGCGAAACTGTAATAGTCGCGCGCGAGATGACGGCGCGTCCCGGTCCTGCCCTGCGCAAGCGCGGACTTCCGGGCTTCCTCGGTCCGCGTTCCAGCAAATCGAGCGGTCAGCCGCGATCTAAAACCCAAACTGCCGCTAAAATTTAATCGCGCTCAGCCGCGCAATCCTGACAGACATCCGGCGCGATCAAGGACGGCGTCAAGGGCGCTCTTGTCGCGCAACGCGGCGTATTTTTCACGCAGTGCGCCGAGGGACTTCGCGTGATATTTCTGTGGCTTCTGCGTCCAGGTGCGTCCGCCCAAATCGACGCTGAACTCCTCGCGACCGCCCGCTATCGCCGCTGCATTTGCGAGCGTCCACGGCATGAACAAGCGCCCGACTTGGCGCTCCAAAAGCGCCGTCAGCGACGGCTCGAGGCTCTTCCACGATTCGAATTCGCCTTCCGCGCGCGGCCACAGCATCCGATGTATCCACGCCAGAACGTTGAGCGCGCGGCTTTCGATAATCGCGCCGGGAGTCGGATCGGTCCAACAGTTGTAAAGCTGTCCCCACATCGCGAAGTCGGCGAATGCGGGACGTCCGCCAAAGAGATACGGACGCGACGCAAGATGCGTATCGAGAATTGCGATCGTATCGGCGAACGAATCCTCAATTTGGCCGGCGGTTTGCGCGCTCGAACCAACGAACCATACGCGTCCGACCATCCGCTCGCGCACCTGCGCTATCGCCTGCGATAACTGCGCCTCAGGAGCGTCAGGCATCATCATACGCGCGATACGTCCGGCGGACGCGAGTTGATCGACCTCGCGCGCCCATCGATAGTGGAACATCCACTTATTGCCCCATTCATCGCCGAACTCCTCGAGAAGCACGGAAACGAATGCCGCGACCGGGTCGGACGGATGGATCGAAGGCTGGGGGAACGATGGCTCAAGACGCTCGATGATCGGCGTCGAATCCTGGATGCCCTCGTTATCCGGCGTGACGACGAGCGGCACGATCGGCAACTTCGCGTATTTCTGATATTCCGCAGCGCTCGCCGGGCTGCGAATTATCCATCGATGAGGAATGCCCTTGTAACGAAACCACGAGCGAACCTTCACCGAATAAGGCGACAACTCTGCTCCGAAGATACGATAGATTTCCGGCACAAACCTTTACCTCGATTGGATTGACGCGAAGCGCGTATCGCACGCTCGCATAACGACAATTTGAACGTCAATACACTTCGAAAGAAGTACGCATTGCAGGTCCCGTGCGTGGCTGCAGCCGCAACCGCAACAAATCAACGCGGAGGGCGCGGTTCGATAACCGGAAAATCGGGCGCAAACGTATCAAGCATGTCGAGCAACTCAGTCAATTTTGCCGCGTCGCCGGTAACCTCGATTCGCCCCGATCTGAGCGCGTCAGCGAAGCTGGTCTTCTGCAACGAGATCTCGTCGAGCGTCACGCGAGTCAGCGTCAGCGTCGCATCTGCGTTGTCGGCCTGCGCGTCGGCCACGAACGTCAATGCGCTGTTTTCAAGATTGAGAATGTATTCCTGATCGGTATCGGTGAATCGCCAGTTCAACACGATCCTTTGGCCCGCTGCCTTGTCGGCGCTCAGCCGCACCGCCATGAAATCGAAATACATGTCGAGCGGCAGTGAACGGATCATATCGGGCGCCGCTCCACCGCCCGGAAGCCTGGGCGTTCCGTATCGCAACTCGAACGCGCCCTGAAGATACGCATTTCGCGCGGTCGCCGATTCGGACTGATATCCCAACTGCTCCAGCGCATCGGCGGCGAGCTCGCGCGCTTCGCGATTTGCCG